>JAADGJ010000037.1:9553-86699 GCA_013152435.1 Chloroflexota bacterium
TCCAGCCCGCCGCTACCCAAAAGGTCCAGCTGAAGCCCGGTCAGGCGGCTCCTCTGCTCCTCCAGCAACTGAGCCAACGCCTCCCGCACCTGCCGGTCGGCCTCGCGTCGCAGCTCCTTCTCCTTGTATTCCCGGATCCCCGGCAGCCCGGCCAGGGCCCGCTCGACCGCGTTCATCTGCGACTTCATCTTGTCCGTCAAACCCATCTCTCTCCCTCCTATCCTCAAATCCGCACCGGGGAGAACACCCGAGGAAAGGCGAGGCGCGCTCGCGCTTCGCCGCCTATCAGCCGCGCCACAGCGTCGTCACCGCGGGCAGCCGATGCAACATCCAGATCCCCACCGGCAAGCCGATGATGCTGGCGCATAGAAGCCAGGCCACCGCCGCCCAAGCCAGGCTCAACCACCAGCCAACGAGTAAAAAGTACGGCAAACGCACCAGCCAGCTCCGCTGGCGCAGCTCTCCGGACCGCACCCAGACCCCACCACCTCGAATCTCCGCGATGACCACACCGCTGCGTGGTTTCAGGGTCAGCACCTGGGGGACGCGGTCCAACATCCACAGCCCCAGCGGCAAGCCGATGATGGTCAGATTCAGGAACCAGGCGACCAGGATCCAGACGCCTGTGAGCTCCCATCCGAAGAAGAGGAACCACAGCGCCCGTACGATCCAAGGAAGCCCTCCCTCCTCGCGAACGAGGACGCGTTCCGTGCTCATATATTCTCCCCCATCAGGTGGAGAGGAAGACCTGCGAGCCGCAATACGGGCATTCGATCACCCCCTTGCCCACCAGCTCCAGCTGCCCGCCACAGTTCGGGCACCGCTGATCCGCTCGCATCTGGCTGGCTTCTCGGGAGTAGAGGATCCCGTCCTTCCAGTTGACGGCGCCGCTGAATAGCCCCTTGCCCACGAGGTCCCGCACCCACGCCTCCACCTGATCGCGTGAGGCGTTCATCTCCAGGGCCACGTCGGAGATCCGCACCTGCCCCTGGGTCAGGACCATGTTCAGCACCTGCTTCTCCTTCTCCACCTCGGCGAACTCGATCGCCTCCTGACGGCCGCGCACGGCCACATATCCGCCCACGCCCACCAGGATCAGCACCACCGGCAAAACCAGCACCATGCCCAGCAGTCCTGCCGAGATGGTCAGCCGCCCGGTCAGGACGCCTGAGGCCAGAAACACCCCCACGGCCAGACACAACACGATCCCCGCGATGACCAAGATGATGCCGGTGATCCGGCCCATACCCACCATGTTTCCCTCCGAGTCCTATGTCGAAACCGGCGAATCACACCAGGGATCCGGCTTCCACGTCGACGTTCGTCTCCCCACGGATCATCCGAACCCGGCCGAGCCGCCACCGCCGCCACCACCGCCGACGGAACCGCCACCGCTCCACCCGCCGCCGCTGAACCCGCCACTACTCCCCGACGACGAGGGGCGGCTGCTCAACGTGCTGGAGGCGCTGTTCAGCATGGTGAAAAGCCCGCCCGTCATGGCCTCCAACCCACCGAATGTCCCTCGCGTCATCCCTTCGAGGGAGGGCATCTGTCCTTCCCGTCCACCTCCGGTGGGCATCTCAGCAGCGTGGCCCGACGGACGGCCCCCTCCGCTTGATACACGCCCCGGCCGAACATACGGCCCCTCCACCGGGTAAGGCATGTACCACCTCGGGGCGGGCGTATCCACCGCGGCGAACTTGCGCACATACTCCTTCTCCACACCGAAGGCGATGGCATACGGCAGATACCGCTCGAAGATGTCCTTCGCCTCCTCCAGGTTCGCGTATTTATCGATGTTCTCCAGATATCGGCGAAAAGCCCGCCAGCGAGCCGCGGCCTCCGCCCCCTTCG
Source organism: Chloroflexota bacterium (assembly GCA_013152435.1). NCBI lineage: Bacteria > Bacillati > Chloroflexota > Chloroflexota bacterium. Next base: position 11,408 of record JAADGJ010000037.1, read on the forward strand.
GCGTCTTACGCGGCATTACGCGAGCCAACACGATCAGCCCGACGAAGGTGATCCCGATCCCGATGGGAGGGCAAATGGCGTAATCGGTATACGCGGAGAGAAAGGCCATCAAACACACCGTCAATGCGCCGGTCAGCACCAGGCCAACCACGCCCAGCCCCGCGTACCGATTACGTATACGCTCCGGGCTGGCCCTGAAGTACCCCTCCTTCACCACCTCCGCATAAAGCTGGCGCTTGATCTTGGGGATTGCCCGGTAGAATTTGTTCTTCAGATCCGACAGCCGCCGTTCCCTACGCCCGTCGAAGATCTCCTCGATCAGCGTCTCCTCGAACGGACGCAATCCCTCCGTGGAGCCCACCAGCCGATAGATGAAATCGATCTTCTCGCCGATGCCCAACAGCCCCGGCTCGCGCACCTCCTCGATGGTGATGACCCCGCGTCGGGCCAGATCGACGATGGTGGCGACGATGTCCTCCATATCCGCCTGCTCATCCAGGAGCGTTCCGGCGACCCCCGGCGGGATGTCCGCAGGCGGGTCGATCAGGTAGTCCGCGGGGATCTTCACCGGAGCGTCCCGGCCGCGGGTGTACCACAGCAGGTACAGCAGCGCCGGCCCACCGAACAGGAAGAGCAGCCCGATCGCCAGCATGAGCACATTCACCACGGGGCGCCAACGCTGATCCCACTCCGCGGCGGCGTCCGCCTCCTGCTGCCAGGGCTGCGGCTGCCCGGCCACCACGCCCGGCGTGAACTGCACGCGCACCTCGAACTCACGCCCCGGCGGGATCTCCTCCGTCGCCTCGAAGATGACCGTGCGAGCGTCCACCTTCTGCGCCTGCGCCGCAACCCCGTACGCGTCCCAATTCTGGACCTCCGCCGGCTCCGGTATCTGCACCATCACCCGTGAGGCGTTCACTGGGAACGTCCGATCGGCGACCACCGCCTTCCACCATAGCTGGTCGCCCTCTTCGTAATAGCGTAGCCCCCCATGCACGGTATAGGCGATCGTGTACGTGTGACGACTATCCGATGTCGGAGGGAAGTACCATTTGATCTTGAACTCATTTCCCTCCATGTACGTGGTGAACGTCCAGGGCTGCCCGCTGGAGCTCTTCTGGAAGACCTGATCTCCCTCCCTGACCTCCACATCCGAGATACGATCCAGGCGTCGGACATCCACGCCCCGAATCCCGAACGTGAACGTGCCGCTGGTGAACTCGATGGTCTGCCGCTCGACGACGCGGAAGGTGCCATCCGTGCGGACGACGATGTCGACATCCCACCGATCCCAATACAACGTCTTGCTCTGCGCCTGCGCCAGGCCGGTGGAGACCACCAACAACAGGACTATGAAACCTATGAGCCTCAGGTACCTGAATCGCATCGCCTGTAGCGCCTCCTCACCCCGCCCCTACCCCCCATCGGGGAATCGATGGAGCTGGCGTTTGAATCCGACCCAATAGAGAGCCAACCGTTCCTCGTGTCGTGGAACGATCTCCCCCGATTTCCTATGAATATAACTCGATACAGGCCGATTCGGACATCGGCCAAGCATACCATCGCGCGATCCCTTCTGCGCCGCCCGACGCCCCTCCGACGGCGACCTGACATCCCAAAGAGCCCACTCGCTATGGGGATGGGAGCTCTATGGGACCCAACGTCGCCCGCCCGATCTCCGTCCCATCCGCCGCCCGATACAGGATCACCAGGACCTCGTACCGACCCGCCGGCACCGACGGCGGCACGCGAATGTCGTACACGTCCTGCACGATCTCGCCGGGGATCCATGCCGTCGTCGGGTAGGCCTCGTGTACAGGCTCGTCATCTCGCATAGCCACCTTATCGTCAGCCGGGGTCGCCAGCCGCGCCGAGATCTTGAGCGGCTCCGCGATCGGCTTCTCCGCCCGCCAGTGCAACGTCAGACGCACCAGCCGTCCCGAGCGCAGCGCCTTCGATTCGACCAGATACCCCCGGAGGCGTACCCCCGCCCCCAACGACTGGTCGATCCGCCCGGGCAGCGGGTCCCAGCGGCCCTCCCCCTTGGGCCACACCCGGATCAGGGGGCCTACCGCCCCCAACGAGTAGCGCTGCTCCGCCCCGGGGAGCCGCCGCGTGAGGAAGACGGGACGCCCTTCACGCAGCAAGCGATCGACGGCGATGAACCGGTCCGCCTCCCGGTCGGCCGGGACCGGAAGCACATCAGGGCGCAAGCCATGCGCAAACTGAACATAGCGGATCAGCGTCGTCTCGCCCAGGATCCCCACGATGGCCGCCCCCTTCGGAAGCGGCTGGCTGAGCATGTCCACGCCCAGATCGTGCACCTCCCAACGCGCATGGCGGTCCATCTGGGGAAGGCGATCTGCAGCACCCCACACGACGGCCATCAACACGACGCCCCCCAGGGCGACATGGCCGAGAGGTCGGATCGCCGAGGCCCGGGCGAGCCTGTGGCACAGGGCCTCCCATCCCTCCTGTATGACCGCCAACCCGGCCGCGAGGGCCAAAGCCGTGGTCAGAAAGGCGGGGATGAAGAACACCTCAATGTCGGCCGCCCGATACGCGAGGCCGAACCCGTAAGTCGCCAGCAGGGCCGCCGCCAACCCGGCCCCATCCCAGCGCGCCCGCCGCCGCCCCGCACCTATCCAGCCCAGGAGCAGGCCGATCACCCCGACGGCCGCCAGCGCTACAGCTCCGTATCCCACCTGTTCACGCAGGAGGTCCAGATAGAAGCGAACGTCCCTATCGATCTGGAAGGGGTTCCCCGTCAGGAATACGTTGTAGCCGCGAGCCGTGACCCAGGCCCAGAATCCCGCCCAGTCGTTGCGATACGTCCCATCCAACGAGGTGGTCACGCGGCCGCGAATGGGCAGATAGGCATAAAGGGACAGGGGGAGCAGGAAGGCGACAACAGCGGAGACCCATTCACGTCGTTTCCGAACGATATCGCCGAGCCGGGCGGCCAGCCATATCGCCACGGCCGGGGCCAGCAACACGATCATGCGATGATGGGTCAGGCCCAGGCCCAACACCAGCCCGACGGGCCACAACTTCCCCGTGCCGTGGGACCAGCGCAGGGCGGTCCAGCAGAGCAACGCCTGAAGGAACCCATGCAGCGCATACACCTCGGCCACAGTGGCCTGGGACCACCATACCGGGATGGCGATCGTGTAAGCCGCCGCCAGCGCGGCCGCCAGCCGACGCCCCGTGAGCACTCGTCCGGCCAGGTAGAGCATCCCAACGGCCGCGGCCGCGGCCGCGGCCGAGAACAGGTTCACGCGATAGGCCACCTCGCCAAGCGGCAGCCGGGTGAAGGCATATCCCAGCAGCGTATACAGCGGATATCCCGTTGGGTGTGCAATGCCGAGCGTCGGCAGGACCAGCTGGAACTCCAGGCTGTCATCGAACAGGGCGACGACGGAGGGAGCTGCCGTGCGAACATAGAGGATCAGGCCGATCAGCCCAAGCCCCAGCGCGATCCCATAATCAAGCCGAGGGCGACGCGTTTCCATGGCGAAAGGATCATACCACACCTGCCACAACGGAGCAATTTATGTCGTGCTGGGCCGGGTGATGTCCTACGAAGGAGCCCGGAGGGCAAAGCCCTATTCGCATCAACTTAACAGCATGGGCGAGGCCCCCGCCTGCCATCTTTTCCCTCCACGGGCGGCCGCACCTGAAAGGGGAGGTGCGGAGGGGCTTCCCTCCGCAGAAAAACGCTTTTTCTCGCCCTTCACCTGCCTGGTTGGGGCTTTGGCCGGTGGCCTCCGGCCCCACGGGGCAGGTGAGGGGCTGAAAATAGATTCCTTCGGAGGGCTGACGCCCCTCCGAGCCACCCCAGAGATGCGGGACCACGCTTCCGTATCGCTTAACTTGATACCAAGGGGCCCGGAGGGCAAAGCCCCTCCGGAGAAAGCCCTTCTTCCGCCCTCGACCTGCCCGGCCTCAGCCTGGATCCCTCGGAAAGGGCCGAGAAGGGCAGGTGCAGGCCGGAAAAGTGGGATTCCCGTGGAGAGGAGGGTTCATGCTGCCGATTCCAATATGAGCGAAAAGAAAAACGCGAGGATCAGGCAGGATGACGCCCCATCGAGCCATCCTGCCTCCTCGCGTCCCCAGCTCCAGATGGCTACAGACGCCCGGCGAGGGCCGTGAACAGCCACCCGGTGATGGCGCCGTAGATCACGTGCCCCATCAGGCTCGCCCACTGCGCGCTGCCGATGACGAAGACCATCTGCGGCATGCCGAGAAACAGCGGCATCAGGATGAGGGCGCCCAGCCCCCACCAGATGACCCCATACCCGGCGCCGGCGAAGACGGCGATCGCCCGACCGGCCGGAAGCCGCGCGCCGATCAGCCCGTAGGAACCGCCGATGGAGGCGCTGATGAACATGTGCACGACGAAGCCGATCACGTTGTTGGGCTGCCCGATGAGCGCGCCCACCATGGGCAGCGCCCCCATCATCGCCATGAGCATGCCGAACACCAGGCCGCCGCCCAGGCCAGCGATCGCTCCTGTGAAGATCTGGCTGAAAAAGGATTGCTTAAGGGGTCGTCGTATAGCCGTTGTTGACATTCGATTTCCTCCCTGTAGAATCTGATCGAGTGATGAATTTCCGATCCGGCGCCGGTACTTGTTGCCACATGGACGACGCGACCGGCGGATTTCTTACCCCGGACCCACCGCTTGACGAGGCCCTTCTGCTGCGGGTAGAGAGGATCCAAGGGGGAATTCAGATACGCTCAAGAGGCGGATCGAAAGGGATGATTTTATGGAAAGATCGAGGAGGACGTTTCGAACGGCAGACGGGCACGTTGTGCCCGCCGTGACGGCGGCGGAGATGCGAGAGGTCGATCGCGTCGCGACGGAGGAGTTCGGCCTGGGCATCCTCCAGATGATGGAAAACGCCGGCCGGAATCTGGCGGGGCACGCCATGGAGATGCTGGATGACGCCCCGGGCGAGATCGTCGTGCTCGCCGGCGGCGGGGGCAACGGCGGCGGAGGATTATGCTGCGCGCGCCACTTGCACAACCACGGCATCTCGGTACAGATCGTGCTGGACCGTGATCCGGCGAACCTGGGGGAAGCCGCGCGTCGCCAGCTGGGCATCTTGCAGGCAACGGGTCTACGCCCGCTCCCCCTTCCCAAGGCCGAGAGCTGGATTCGCCGCTCTCCGCTGGTCGTCGACGCGTTGATCGGCTATAGCCTGCGGGGCAAGCCAAGGGGAAGGACGGCCGAGATCATCTCCCTCTGCAACCGACACGCCCAACGCGTACTTTGCCTGGACGTGCCCTCAGGGATCGATGCGACCACCGGCGAGGCGATGGGGCTCTCGGTGCGCCCGGATAGGACGCTGACCCTGGCGCTTCCCAAGAGGGGGCTGATCCACATCCCTGGCGAGCTCTACCTGGCCGACATCGGCATCCCGCCGGAGGTCTACAGTCGCCTGGGGATCTCCCTCGATCCGCCCTTTGGGAAACGCTACTGGGTCCGGCTGGACCGCTAGTGCGATGCAAAAAGGCCGGCGCAGTGCCGGCCTCTCTGAAGGGTCGACGGATTCTGCCCATCGAATCGACGGATATCCTACCGACTGACGGCCACAATGACGATCACCACGACCATCACCAGCAAGAGGGCCAGGATGACGCACACCAGGAGGGGAAGGAGGACGGCCGCTATGGCCCTTCCCCAACGGGTGCGCTCCAGCACCTCCCCTGACTCGGTGGGGACCGTCTCCACCCACCCATGCGCCACCGCCGTGGCCTTGACATAGATCAGCCATCCCCATACCGCCGCGATCCATCCCAGGAGCGCCCCCAGGAATGGGACCGGACGGAGGATAGTGATCACCTGCGGCACGGCGTACAGGGATGTCGTCGCCAGGAACCCGCGCAACCCGCCGCGCCCGCCCAGCAGCTTGGCGGCCAGCATCACCCACAACGCGTAGCCCAGCCAGCGCCCCATCCGGGCGAACGGGGTCGACCACCACTCACCCAGCGACTCCAGGAAGGCCGCGATAGGGCGAGGGAGGATCGTCGGCAGGGAAGCGATCTCAGTGGCGATCTTCACCCCGACCTTAAAGCCCTCGGTGATCTGATCCAGGACCTCGGGAGGCACGCTGCCGGGCGGCATGAAGCGCTGCATCTGGCGCAGGCCCTCCTCCATCCCCTGCTGCATGGCCTCGATCTGCACCTCAACCGGCCGAAGGCTCTGGGCCAGATCGGTCACAAAGACCAGGGAGCCGGCGATCAACGTCACCGCGATCAGCCAGACGATGCCCCGCCTGAGCCCGCCGGGGTCATCCCGGAAGGACACGAACGTCTCTGTCCGCAGGGTCATGACGCCGCGAAAAGTCTGCCATACAGCCATGATCTCAACCTCCCATGATCAACGGAAGCGCGATCAGCGCGGCGACGGCGATCAGCAGGATCCCCAGGAGCCACAGGATGACGAGGGGGAACAGGGTCGCAACCAGGGCGCGGGGCCAGGTCAGATCGTGCGCGATGCGAAGCCCCATGTAACGACAGATGAGGGTCCAGGTGCCCACCACGCCCCCGACCGCCAGGAAGGGGACTGCATCGGCCAGGTGGATCACCTGAGGCGCCACGGCCAGGGCGGTCACGCCCAGCGTTTGCGATAATGTGCCCTCGCCCCCCAGCAGGCGGGCACCGCCGTGGGCCAACACCCCGTACACGAGCCAGCCGATGATGAGCATCAACGGCTTCGTGATGATGCCCAAGGCGGCGCTGCCGGGGTCCGGAGCGCCGAAGAGGCGGGGGAAGACCTGCCAGCCCAGGTCGTACCATCGCCGAAATTGCTCGGTGAACGAAGGGCCGATCTCCCTCTGCAGCATCTGGAACCATGACATCTGCTCGTAGTTGCGGTAGATGACCTCCTTGATGTCCGCCATGTGAGGGATGCTGGCCCATTCGACGACCGTACCGGCCAGATTGCTCACGGCGATCACCACGGCAACCAACACGATGAGAAACAGCCCTTCGACGACCGGGGCATCATCCTCTCGTATCTCCTCATACGCAGAGGGTTGCAACCACAGAGCGCGCCAGAGCAAGCTCAGCGGACGTGCGACCGTCGTCATGGATCACCTCCTTGCCGAAGAACTCCTGCGGGGCGTAAGACCCATCACGCTCCCGGGCGGGGAAAGCCAGGTTTCGTACACCTATACGCACAACAACAGGCGGAGGTGACAGGTGCCACGTCAGACGCGCAGGATCTGATCCGCCAGCTGGGTTACGTGCTCCATCGCCATACGAGCACCGCGACGGAAGCGGCGCGCCCGCATCAAAGCGCGCGGGGACGTGATCTGTCTCGACCACCGAAACCAGCGCTCGCCGATCGCGCCCCATCGGGGTGGCTCATCCACGTATGTGACCCATCGCGTGTAGTCGAAGGCCGCCCGGCCATCCGCGGTATCGCTGATCCCGCGCATCACCAGCCACGGGATGCCGTGCAGATGCGCCGTGTACGCCACCGCCGCGCCCTCCTGCTCCACGGCAATGGCCCCCGTCGTCTGGCGGATCCGGTCCTTGTGCGCGTGGGAAAAGATCACCTGATCTCCGGTGGCGATGACGCCCGCCACGGCGCGAGGGAAGGACCGTTCCTCGTCCCATCCCAGCGCGTTCGCCGCCTCCCGCGCTCGCGCCACCCACCGGGAATCCGCGGCCAGATAGCGCATGCGCTGTCCCCGTTCGGGCGGCATGGGCAGCCCCGCGACCTGGAAACGATCCTCCAGGTGCACCCCCGCGTCGTGCATCGCGAGGCGCTGCCCGATCACCACATCGCCGATCCGCAGCTCCGATGCCAGAGCGCCAGCCGATCCGCAATTCCAGATCACATCCGGCCGGAAGGTCTGGATCAACGCCATGGTGGCCAGCGCCGCGTTCACCTTGCCCACCCCGCACGCGACCAGGATCACGTCATGACCCGCCCAGCGGGCCCTTGTGACGTGCGCGATGGGCCCTCGCTCCTGTGCGACGATGCCATCCACTCGCCGTTGCAGAGGACGAAGCTCACCGGGGATGCCGACGATCCCGACGATCATCGATCGCGGTCCTCCGACGTGGAGGAGGACCGCTCCTCCTCAGCGATGAGCGCACGCACCAGGGCCTCCTCCTCCTCCCGGGTATGGACCTGGCCATCCAGCCGCGCGTCCAGCAGAGCCTCCAGGATGCGGCGATAGATCGGGCCAGGCTTGAGCCCCATGCGGCGCAGGTCGTGTCCGTCCAACTCCGTGGTGACGTGCTGCAACCGTTGCTCGAAAAGGGCAAGGCGCTGTCGCGCCAGCCAGGAATCCGTGGCCACTCGAAAGACCAGCCGGGCCCCGGGCTGCGCCTGGGATAACAGCCGATAGATCTGACTGGGGCGTAGATGGTTCTGCACCAGTTGGGACTCGTGATCGCGCAGGTAGCGCGCCTGCTCGACCACCGAGCGGGCCTGCGCGGGCAGGCGCAGCCGCGTCATCACCTGTTCCTGATCCTCGGCGCTGAGCCGGTACAGCCACAGGCCAAAATAGAGATACTCGATGGGCTCCGGCACCTCGTAGTCAGCCAGCTCCGCGCGCAGCCTCCGGAACCGATCGGCCAGCCATTCGTCATAACGCAGCGCCGGGTGGATATGAGGCAGCACGCCCAAGGCGGCCAGCCGGGCCAACGCCCGCTCCGGCTCCGGCTCCCGCAGGATCAGGGTGAGCTCGTGGAGGATACGCTCCCCACTCACCCGCTCCAGCAGATCCAGGGCGTTCCCGATCAGCTCCTCAGTACGCGGCTCGATCCGAAATCCCAGCCGTTGCTCCAGCCGGACCGCCCGCAGGATCCGGGTCGGGTCCTCCACAAAGCTGAGGCTGTGCAGGACGCGAATGAGGCCCTCCTCCAGATCCCGCTCGCCGCCGTAGAAATCCAACAGCTCCCCCCAGCGATCGGGATCGAGCCGGATCGCCAGCGTGTTGATGGTGAAATCGCGACGGTGGAGATCCTGCTTGATGTTCGATTGCTCAACGGTGGGCAGGGCGGTCGGGTGCTCATAGAACTCGATCCGGGCCGTGACGAAATCCAGGGAGGGCACGGGCGGCGGCCGGTCGTCATCCTCGGGCAGGATCCACTTCGCCGTGCCGAAGCGACGGTGGCTACGCACATAGCCACCCTTCCGTCGCGCCAGCTCGCGCGCCAGATGGATGGCATCCCCCTCCACGACCAGGTCCAGATCCAAGTTGGGGACGCCCAACAGGAGATCCCGCACGAACCCGCCCACCGCGTAGATGGAGTACCCCAGCTCGTGAGCCGTGCGCCCGACCTCCTGGAGCAGCGCGTGGAGGTCGGGGGGAAGGGCCGCCTCCATTCGATCCGCCAGCGTCTGAGAGCGATCGGGCGCTCCCGGCCAGGTCTTGATGAGATCTGTACGCGTGACGATGCCCAGCAGCCGGCCGTCCTCCGAGGAGACCACAGGCACCTGTCCCCATCCGTGCTCGATCATCACCCGTTGGAGGTGCTGCACCGAGTCCTCCGGATGGACCACCACGGCGCCGGAGTGCATCACCTGACGCACGGGCGCGTTCTGCAACCCGTGATGCAGCGCCCGGTCGACCTGCCGTCGGGTCAGCATGCCCACGATCTGGCCGTCGGCGACCACGGGGAACCCCTCGAACCCGTAGCGCTGCATCCGCTCGGCGGCCTCGGCCACCGTGGTATCCGGCGTCACCGTCTGGGGTTGGCCGCGCGACATGATCTCCGCCACCGTCACGGCCGGACGCACGTGCTTCTCCAGCAACTCGACCAGACGGCGCTCGGCTTCCTCCAGCGTCATCCCACGCAGCAGGGCCGCGGCCGCCCGGCTATGTCCCCCGCCCCCCATCGCCTGCGCCACCTTGCCGACGTCAATGGCGTCCGACGTGCTCCGCGCCACCAACTGAATGCGGTCCCCTTGATCCACCAGCAGGAAGAGCCCCTCCGGCTCGTAGAGATCGCGCAGCTTGTGGGCCAGTACGGAGACCTCCGCCACATACTCGGGAGAGCGGGCGGTGGCGATGATCACGGAATGGCCCAGGAACTCATAGGGATGGCTGTTCTCCACCAGCTGCCGATACAACGCCTGCTGTTCCGGGGTCAGAGGATGATGCAGGAAGCGGTTCACCACCTCCAGGTTGGCCTCCTGCTCCAGAAGCCAGGCCGCGCACCGGACATCTCGTGGGGTGGTGGTGCCATAGGTGAGCGCGCCCGTGTCCTCGTAGATGCCCAACAGGAAGAGCGTCGCCTCCAGGGGTGAGATGTGGATGTGCCGCTCGGCGATCTGCTCCACCAGCAGCGTCGTGGTCGCGCCGACCTCCTCCCCCCAGAACTGCCAGCCCTCGGGCAGAGGGTCCTGCCTCGGATGGTGATCGATGAACTGCCCGGTGGTGTGGGATCCCATGCGGCGGAGCGGCTGAAAGGTCTGCGTGTCCACGACGATCACATGATCGATGCGCTCGTGCGGCAACTCGTCCACGCGCCGGAAGGGCAGCGAGTCCCGGTACAGGGTGACGAAATCTCGCACATTGCGGTTCGTCTGGCGCGGCAGGACCGGCATCGCGTCCGGATAGAGCTTATGAGCTGCCAGGAGCGACGCCACCGCGTCGAAGTCCGCGTGCTCATGCGTCAGGATTACCCGCATCTTCCGCTAGCCAACCTTTAATATGGAAGCCAGGTGCGGAAACTCGTCAAACATGTGCGGCAGATAGATGGCCTCCATAAACCGATCCTGAAAATCCGGCTCGGCGGCCGTCTCCACGAACTCCACCCACCGGGCGACCTCCGCCGCCTCCAGCCGCTTATGCCGATTCAACAGGGCGATGCGCGCACCGTCGCCGGCCGCGTTCCCCACCGCGTAGACCCGGCTCAGATCGCAATCCGGCAACATGCCGATGGTCATCGCCCGCTCGGGGTCGATGTAGTTGCCGAAGGCGCCGGCCAGGATGATGCGATCCACCCGATCGACGCCGCGACGGCGCATCAGGATGCGGGCGCTGGAGTAGAGGGCCGCCTTGGCAAGCTGGACCGCGCGCACGTCGTCTGTGTACAGGGCGATCTCCTGGCCGGTGCTGCTCTCATGCGGCCAGGCCAGGACAAAGGAGGCGATGTTCCCCTCCCGTCGGAAGCGAGGCGAGGGGCACTCCGACACGAACCGGCCGCTTCGATCGATCACGCCCGCCTTCAACAGCTCGGCCACCGCCTCGATGATGCCGGAGCCGCAGATGCCGTGCGCCTTCTCGGCAGGCGGCGCCTCCTCCGTCCACTCGTCGCTCCAGCGCGGCTCGCCGATCACCCGGAAGCGCACCTCCAGCGTCTCCGGATCGATCCGCACCCGCTCGATAGCGCCGGGGGCGGCCCTCATCCCGTGCGTGATCTGAGCGCCCTCAAAGGCGGGGCCAGTGGGGCTGGAGCAGCACAACAGACGCTCCGAGTTCCCCAGGAGCAGCTCACCGTTGGTCCCCACATCGATGATGAGAACGATCTCCTCGGGCGGCACCTTGTGCGGCTCCTCGGCCAGGATCACCCCCACGTTGTCCGCGCCCACATAGCCGGCCTCAATGGGCAGGATGTGCGCCATGGCCCCGGGCGCCAACGCCAACCCCAGATCACGCGCCTTGTAGTCCAGAGGGCCATGCACCGCGGCCGGGAACGGCGTCCCGCCCAGCTCCCGGGGATCGATCCCCAGCAGGAGATGATGCATGATGGTGTTGCCCACCAGCACGATCTCCGTGATATCCTGCGAGGCGATCCCCGCCAAGCGGGCCACGCGGCCGACCAGATCGTTGATCCCGGCGACGATGGCCCCGTGCAAGCGCGTGAGCCCCTCCGGCTCGCTCATCACATAGGACACGCGCGACATCAGGTCCTCGCCGTAGGGCACCTGGGGATTCATGATGGCATCGGCCGCCTTCACCTCGCCCGTGAGCAGGTCGCACAGGTAGGCGGCTACAGTGGTCGTTCCCACGTCCACGGCCAGCCCGTAGGCCTCCTCATGATAACCCGGCTGCACGCGAACCACCTCGCGCCCCTGCCAGACGGTACACGTGACCCCGCGCTGCCCCTTGCGCAGGGTCTGCTGCAGCTCGCGCAACGCCGTAATGTCGATGGACAGCCCCTCCAGGCCGAAACGATCGGCCAGCTCCGCCTGCACGCGCTCCCACTCCCCCTGGGGATGCTCCAGCGTGGGGCGCTCTACCTCCACATAGTGCAGTCGGATGGCCGGGTCCAACTCGATGCGCATCTCACGTGCCGCCTTGCGGATCACCTGCTTGAGCGCCTGGCTCTCCTCTGGGACGGTAATCAGCAGGTCGCCGCGGACCTCGGCCGCGCAGGCCAGGCGGCAGCCGCGCTCCAGATCCAATCGCTGACGTTGGGCGTGAAATTCCTCCTTCTCCGAGACGGGGGAGACATGCTCACGGCTGGAGTGGATGCGAAGCTTGGGGAAGAAGCCCTCCTCAATGATCACCTTGCACTTGCCGCAGGTCTGCCTCCCGCCGCAGATCGATTCGATCTCCACTCCCAGCAGGCGCGCGGCCTCCAAAATCGTGATCCCCGATGGGACCAGGCCCTGGCGCCCCGCCGGCTGAAAGACGACCCGATGGGAACGATGATCGTCGCCGCGATGGTCAGACATAGCCGTTCATTCCCCTGGCGAGAGATGATGTGTCGGCTCATTGTACGCTATGTCTACGGCACTGACAAACCGCCTTGCAACACGGCGCGATCCTGTCCCGGGATTTCTTTGCGCCTTGGGCGCTTTCCAGTATACTCTGGTCAGGAGGTAAGCCCCTCCATGCAAACACGCGGCCGCTGACCGGAGGGCGATCTTCCAGCCGGAGATGGATGCCCCTATCCACGCGAGACAGGAGGATCACCCACCGGGGCCGTGTACGATATTTCCATGACCAGGAGATGGACGCCATGATCACCCGATTGTCAGGTAAGGACTTCATCACCACACAGGATTGGACGAGAGAGGAGTTGGAGACCGCTTTGGAGGTGGCCTTCCGGCTCAAAGGCGAGTTCGCCATGGGCGTACCTCACGACCACATCCTGCGCGCCAAGACCCTGTACATGCTCTTCTTCGAGGAGTCCACCCGCACGCGCAACTCCTTTGAGACGGGGATGACGCAACTGGGCGGGCACGCCATCTTCCTGACGCCCAGGGTCACCCAGATCGGCCATGGCGAGAGCGCAAAGGACACCGCCATGGTGCTATCCCGCTATGGTCACGGCATCGCCGTGCGAGACTGCCGTAAGGGCATCGGACAGAAGTACCTGTACGAGATGGCCCGGTGGGCCTCCGTCCCGATCTTCTCCATGCAGGACGACGTGGACCATCCGTGTCAGGCCATGGCCGACCTGATGACCATCCAGGAGAAGTTCGGGCGGAACACCAGCGGCCTCAACTTCACCATCGCCTGGACCTTCGCCCCGAAGTACGTCCGGCCGATGTCCGTGCCCCAATCGCTGGTGATGCTGATGCCCCGCTTCGGCATGAACGTCACGCTGGCCCACCCCAAGGGATACGAGCTGATGCCAGAGGTGCTGGAGGTCGCACAGCGCAACGCGGAGGCCGGCGGTGGCTCCCTGCGCATCATCGACGACATGGACGAGGCGTTCCGCGATGCCCACGTCGTGTATCCCAAATCATGGGGCCCCCTGATGGTGACGGAGGATCCGGCCGAGGTGGAGGCGATGGCGGCGCAGCATCAGGATTGGCGCGCCACGGCCGAGCGGATGAAGCTCGCGCAGCGAAACGCGATCTACATGCACTGCATGCCGGTCGATCGGGGACATGAGGTGGACGACGAGGTCATCGATGGCCCTCAGTCGGTGATCTACGACCAGGCGGAGAACCGACTGCACGTCCAAAAGGCGCTCATGGCGCTCACCATGGGGGGAAGATGGTAAGCGTGCTTCCCTGATCCCACATCTCACCACGCAGCTCACGAGGGCCGTCGCCTGCCCCCATGGCGACGGCCTTCACGATGGGGCGCGCGCCATGATGGCGCTCGTTGCCTGAGTGCACACCTTGCAGTATAATGAGACTTGCGCCACAATCACTGGCGACAGGATATGCCAAAGGCCACATCGTGTGAGCCGAGGAGAGAGCGGATGAAGAAGACGGTAGAGAGAATCTACCGCGTGGGAGCGATCGTCCTGATCCTCGCCCTGACGCTGAGCATGGCCGGATGCGGCGGGCGAGCGACCCCCACGCCGGAGCCACGCACGATCCAGTTCATCCTGTACAACCAGCCCGGGGAATTGCTGACGGCCTATCAGCGATTGGCGGATGAGTTTCACACCGCCCATCCCGAGATCACCGTCGAGCTGAAGCCCGTGTCCGGCTCCGCCAGCCTGCGCTCGGCCTTGAGCGCGGGCGCGGATGCCGTGCTCTCCTGGGGATGGGCGATCAACGACGTCGGTGATCTGCGCCCATTGGATCCGTTTATCGAGGCGGATTCACCCGACTTCCTGGACGATTACCTGCCCAAGGTCCTGGACTCCGTGCGCTACCAGGGGCAGCTCATGGCCCTCCCGGTCGATCTGGACGTCCTGGTCCTGTACTACAACAAGGATCTGTTCGACCAGGCGGGGGTTCCCTACCCTCCACCGGATTGGACGTGGAGTGATTTCGTGGCGATCGCCCAGGCCCTGACGCAACCGCTTCCGGACGGGGGGAAACAGTACGGGTTCTACCCCGCGGGCGCGCTGCCAGATTACCTGGCCTTCGTCGCCGAGGAGCTGGCGGCGCTATGGGGGGATGACCTCCTGAACCCGCAGACGCTACGACTGGACGGCGAGCCGGTGATGCGCGCCATCGAATGGTACACAAACCTGGCGCTGGTCCACGGCGTGATGCCCACGCCGGATGAGCTGCGTCGGCAGACGGGCGATCCCATCGCATTGGGGCGCGCCGGCATGTGGCTGAACTGGATGTCCCAGCGCGGCGGGCGTTGGGACGCCGTGCCCTGGCAGTTCCGCTGGGGGGTGGCCCCCCTGCCGAAGGGGAGCTCCGGACGCACCATCGCCCTCCTGGCCATGTACGTGATCCCGACCTCGGCGACGCATCCGGGAGACGCCTGGCAGTGGATCTCCTTCCTGTCCCATCGCTTCGAGCAGACCAGCGGCCTGCCCGTGCGACGCTCCCTTCTGGAGGATCCCGACTTCCAGGAGAAGCTCGGGGTAGAGCAATATGACGTCTTCGTCAAGGCGGCCATGGATAGCGTCGTCGTCGCGCCCGGCCCCGAATTCGACATCTACGCGGTCGCCCTGGAGCGGGCCGTGCGCGAGATCCTGGAGGGAGGGCGCCCCGTCGAGGACGCGCTGCGGGACGCCCAGCGCCGTGTAGATGCGGCCGGCGGGTGAACGCCGCATCCGTCTATAAGCCTATAGGAAATAAGCTGTAGTTGAACAGCTTATGAATACCGTGAGGAGGTTCCGTTCCATGATACGGCGAGCAGCGCGCTTTGCTGCACTGGTGATGACCGTGATAATGGTGACGAGCTGTGCCCTACTGCCGACAGGGCGCTCTCGTGCACCCGCGCGAGAGGAGCCAACGCCCACCCCCATCCCCACTCCCATCGTGCCCACAAAGCCCACCTATCGGGTGCAGCGGGGCGAGGTGGTCAAGAAGCTCACCTTCACAGGCCGCATCGCGCCGGTCCTTGAGAAGGAGCTTTACTTCCGCACCAGCGGCCGTGTGCGCCACGTCTTCGTCCAGCGCAACGATTTCGTCAAGGCCGGCCAGGTGCTGGCAGATTTAGAGATCGATGATCTGGAGCGAGAGCTGACCTCCGCCCAGCTTGAGCTGGAACGGGCCCAGGTGCGGTTACAAGAGGCGGAGCGCGAGCTGCAGAACCAGATCCGACGGGCTCAGGTCAATTTGGAGATCGCCAAGCTGAGCCTGGAGGCGGCCAAGGCCCAGGATCCCACGCCGCGCAAGGCGCAGGCGGAGGCAGACCTGGAGAAGGCCCAGATCACGTTGCAGCGAGCGCAGGAGGAATACAACGCGATCGCCTGGCGCAACGACCGGGCTGCCACTCAGCAGGCGGCCGCCCTACAACAGGCGACCTTGAACTACCAAAAGGCCAAGGCGACCTATGACCTGGTCCTCCAGGATATCGCGGCTTACAAGTACCAAGTCGCCATCAAAGAGCGACAGGTGGAGCTGGCCCAGATCGCATTGGATGAGCTCAACACGGGCGTCGACCCGCTCCTGAAGAACGACGTGGAGCGGGCCCAGTTGAAGGTGCAGAAGCTGGAGGCGGCCATCGCCGACGCGCAGATCATCGCCCCCTTCGATGGGCAGGTGCTCTCGATCAGCCTGACGGAAGGCCGGCCGGTGGATGCCTTCAAGCCCGTGGTGGTCGTCGCCGATCCCAGCGAGCTGGAGATCAGCGCCGACCTGACCAGCACCCAGCTCCAGGACCTGGCGGAGGGCATGCCGGCCACCATCGTCCTGGTCAGCCGCCCCGGCGAGGAGCTGGAGGGATACATCCGCCGCCTGCCGTACCCCTATGGCGGCGGTGGGCGCACGGAAGGGCTCGATGAGGAGGACAAATCGACCCGGGTGGCGCTGAAGACCTCGGCGGCCGAGGCGGGCTTTGAGCTGGGAGACCTGGCACGGGTGACCGTCGTGCTGGAGCGCAAGGAGGACGTGCTCTGGCTGCCGCCGCAGGCGGTCCGCACCTTCGAAGGCCGCCGGTTCGTGGTCGTGAAGGAGGGCGATGCGCAGCGACGGGTGGATGTGAAGGTCGGCATCCAGGGTGAGGATCGGTGGGAGATCGAGGAAGGTTTGACCGAAGGACAGGTCGTGATAGGGCAGTAGCGGTATGAATATACTTCTACGCACGTGGGCGATCTTTGTCGTAGCCACGAAACGCCTGCTCTCACAACGCGGGCTGGCGCTGGCGACGGCGCTGGGATTGGTCGTCGCCGTCGCATTGGTGATGAGTGTGCCCCTGTACGCTGACGCGGTGTACTACCGCATCCTGCGTCAGGAGCTGTCCGGCGGGGAGAACGTGCCGGGTGGGAGCACGACCCGGCCCCCCTTCGCCTTCATGTTCCGATACCTCGGCGCCTGGCACGGCCCCGTACAGTGGGAGGATGTCCAACAACTCGATCAATACCTCACGGAGCACACGGAAGCCTCCCTGGGGCTGCCGCAGAAGCTGATGGTGCGGCACTTCAAGACCAACAACTTCCGGCTCTTCCCGCAAGAGGATATCGCCTACGCCGACACCAAGCAGCCTCTGGCCTGGGTGAGCTTCGCCTTCGTCAGCGATCTGGAGAAGCACATCACCCTGCTGGAGGGCAACTTCCCGGCCGTCGCCGAGCCCGTGGACAATAGCGTGGTGGAGGTCCTGGTCAGCGAGCCTCGCGCGCTGGAGCTGGGCCTCCAGGTCGGCGAGACCTACATCGCCTTCGACCGACGCGGCACCCAGGGCGGCCGAAGCATCCAGATCCCTGTCCGGATCGCCGGCGTCTGGAAGGCCACGGATCCCGATGAGGAATACTGGTTCTACAAGCCGGCGGCGCTGGAAGATCTGCTGCTCGTGCCAGAGAGCACCTTCGCCGGGCGCATCAGCCCCTACCTGGAGGACGAGGTCTACCTGGCGCTGTGGTACTTCGTCATGGACGGCTCCAACGTTCACTCCAGCGATGTGGGCTCGTTGCTCACCCGCATCACCGCGATGCAACAGCGCGTGGCCGCCCTCCTCCCGAACACGAGCCTGGACGTATCCCCGACGGACGCCCTGCAGCGATATCGGAAGGCGGCCTCATTGCTCACGATCCTACTCTACGCCTTCAGCGTACCCATCATCGGGCTGATCCTGGCGTTCGTGGGCCTGGTGGTGGGACTGACCGTGGGAAGACAACGCGGGGAGATCGCCATCCTGCGCAGCCGGGGGGCGACAGCCGCACAGGTGGTTGGGATCGCCACTCTGGAGGCGTTGCTCCTGGGGGTGATAGCCCTGGCCCTGGGCTCCCCCGTGGGCGAGATGATCGCCCACGTCATCGGGAAGGCGCGCAGCTTCCTGAACTTCACGGCGCAGTCCGATCTTCGGGTGGGGGTCACGATGGCATCCCTGCGCTTCGGCGCGGTGGCCATCGGGCTGGCCCTGGTGGCACAGGTGATGCCTACCATCGGCGCGGCCCGTCACACCATCGTGACCTATAAACAGGAGCGAGCGCGCATGCTGCGCCCGCCCTGGTGGCAGCGAGCCTGGGTGGACATACTGCTGTTGATCCCCGCGGCCTACGGCGCATATCTGCTGCGCCAGCAGGGAAGTATCGCCCTGCCGGCAGGCGGCGGGACGATGGTAAACGATCCGTTCCAAAACCCGCTGCTCTTCCTGGTCCCGGCGCTGGGCATCTTCGCGCTCACGCTCTTCATCCTGCGCCTGCTCCCGGCCATCATGTCGGCCATCGCCTGGGGCGCCTCCCACATCGGGAGCGTAGGGGTGCTCCTGGCTGCCCGCCAGCTCTCCCGCACCCCCGGGCTTTATACGGCCCCGCTGATCCTCCTGGTGTTGACGCTGAGCCTGTCCGCGTTCACCGCCTCGCTGGCTCAGACGCTGGATAACCATCTGTACGACCAGATGTACTACAAGTACGGCGCGGACATGAGCCTCGTCGAGCTCGGCGAGAGCACGGAGACGAGCGGCGGAGGCTTCGGGGCCCTCGGCGGCGGGGGAGGAGGCGGCGGGGGCGAGGCCACCACCCCCGAGGAGGAGGAGGGGCCGCGTTGGCTCTTCCTGCCGGTGTCCGAACACCTTAAGGTGCCGGGCGTTCAGGCGGCCACCCGGGTGGGCCGTTACACGGCCACCACCCGGCTGAGCGGGGGAACGCAGAAGGGCGTGTTCATCGGCGTGGACCGGGTTGATTTCCTCAAAGTGGCTTTCTGGCGATGGGACTTCGCCCCCTCATCGTTGGGCTCTCTCATGAACGCGTTGGCCATCGCCCCGGAGGGCGTGCTGGTCCCGCGGGACTTCATGGCGATCCACGCCTTGAATGTGGGAGACACGATTCGCGTCTCTGTGGATACCTATGGGCAGCGCACCGAGATGGATATGAAAGTCGTGGGGATCATCGATCTCTTCCCCACGTGGTACCCCGAGGAGGATGGCCCCCTGTTCGTGGGGAATCTGGAGTATCTCTTCGAGCAAGCGGGGGGGCAATTCCCATACGACGTATGGCTAAAGACGGATCCCAACGCGGATTACTATCAGATTGCGGAGGGGGTACGTGATCTGAACCTGCGTCTGCTGGACTGGAGGGCTCCGCTCCTGGAGGTCGCAAAGGAGCAGCAGCGCCCGGAGCGACAGGGGCTCTTCGGCCTTCTGTCCGTCGGCTTCGCCGCTGCCGCCCTGCTCACGGTGCTGGGATTCCTGCTCTACGCCCTGTTCTCGTTCCGGCGTCGCTTCATCGAGTTGGGGATCCTGCGAGCCGTCGGCCTATCATCCAGCCAGATGGCGGTGTTCCTGGCCTGGGAGCTGGCCTTCCTGATCCTCACGGGGCTGGTGGCCGGCACCGCGCTGGGCGCATGGGTCAGCGAACTGTTCATCCCCTATCTGCAGGTGGGCAGCGGCCCCTCGGCCCGCATCCCACCCTTCCTGGTGGAGATCGCATGGCCCGCCATCCTGCGCATCTATGCCCTGTTCGGCCTGCTGTTCGTCGTGGCCCTCGGGGCGCTCGTGGCACTGCTTCTCCGCATGAAGATCTTCCAGGCAGTCAAACTGGGTGAGACGGCGTGATATGGCACAAGAACCTTTCATTATCTGCGATAATCTGGTAAAGATTTACAAGGTCGCCGACCTGGAGGTGGTGGCCCTGCAGGGGCTGGACCTGGTCGTGGCCCCCGGCGAGCTACTGGGCATCGTCGGCGCCAGCGGTAGCGGCAAATCGACGCTCATGAACATCCTGGGGGGGCTCGACCGTCCATCGGCCGGGCGGGTCTGGGTGGACGGCTACGACCTGCTCAAGCTCTCGGACGCCGAGCTCAACCGCTACCGGAGGTCCAAGGTGGGGTTCGTCTGGCAACAGGGCGCCCGAAACCTGATCCCCTACCTGAACGCGCTGGAGAACGTCATGCTGCCCATGACGCTGGCGGGCGTGACGGGCCGGAAGAAGCGCCAGCGAGCGGAGGAGCTGCTGGAGGCGGTCGGGCTGGCGGAGCGTCGCCATCACAAACTGGCTCAGATGTCCGGCGGCGAGCAGCAGCGCGTGGCCATCGCGGTCGCCCTGGCCAACAATCCCTCCCTCCTCCTGGCGGACGAGCCGACCGGCGAGGTGGACTCGGCGACGGCACTGACGATCTACCAGACGTTCCAGGACCTGAACCGAGAGTTCGGGCTGACCACGCTGATCGTCAGCCACGATCCGGGCATCGCCCGACACGTGAACCGGGTCGTCGCCATCCGGGACGGCAAGACGGCCAGCGAGACGGTGCGCCAAACCGTGGCGGCCGTCTCGCCCGAGGGCGACCTGGTTACGGAGGGCGAGGGCCAGGAAGAGGAGATCTTCGAGGAGCTGGTCGTGTTGGACTCGGCCGGCCGGCTGCAAGTCCCCAAGGAATACCTGGAGCACTTTGGCATCAAGGGGCGCGCCCGCCTGGAGATGACGGAGGAGGGGATCCTGATCCTCCCGGCCCCGCAATCCGCCTACACGCAGGCCGCGGAGACCCCCGTGGCCGACCTCGTACCGACGTCCCGGTCCGAGAGGCGAGGTTTGCGCAAGCTGTTCAGCCGTTGGCGGCGTGATGGCCAGAGCAGGAGGGAGTCTTGATGGTCGAAGCGATGAACGTCGGCGCCAATGGATACATCGTGGAGACGGAAGATCTGTGGCGCGTGTACAAGGTGGGATCCCAAGAGGTCCCGGCCCTGCGAGGCGTCAATCTGCACATCCCCGCGGGACGCTTCGTGGCGCTGAAGGGCCGATCCGGCAGCGGCAAGACCACGCTGCTCAACTGCATCGGAGGGCTGGATCAGCCCACACGCGGCGTCGTACGCGTGTTCGGCCGTGATCTCTCAGAGCTAAACGAGCGGCAGCTCACCCAATGGCGGCGTGAGCGGGTGGGATTCGTCTTCCAGTCATTCGGCCTGCTGCCCACGCTCTCCGCCTACGAGAACGTGGAGCTGATGTTGCGCATCGCCGGCGTGCACGGCAGGGAGCGCCACGACCGCACGCTCTACTGCCTCAGCCTGGTCGGCCTGGAAAAGTGGATGCACCATCGCCCGTATGAGCTGTCGGGCGGCCAGCAGCAGCGCGTGGCCATCGCCCGGGCGCTGGCGAATAATCCCCAACTGATCCTGGCCGACGAGCCCACCGGCGAGCTGGACAGCGTCACCGCCCGGGAGATCCTGGCGCTCTTCCGGCGCATCGTGGAGGAAGAGCACGTCACCCTGCTGATGTCCTCACACGATCCCCTGGTGGACGAGTACGTGGATCAGATCCTACAACTTCGAGATGGCCAGATCGTTCAGGAGTCATGAAGACCTCTCATTTGCCACGCCAGAGAAGCCCGGGCACCGTCCCGGGCTTCTTTTCCTGTTCGCCAACGCCCTCCACGCCTTGTGGAAACCTCTTGGCGGGACGACGGAGCTGTGGGATCTAGGGGCACTGGCGCTGGCAGCGCTCGTCTACGCGGCCCTGCCGTGGCCCTGGGCGGCGATCCCCCTACTCGCCCTCGGCTGGCTCATCGTCCGATCGCCTGGGCCGGGATTGGCAGCCATCGCCCTGGCCACGCCATTTTACTACACGCAAAAACCGCTTGGGGGCACATGGCTCTCCCACGCGGAGGCCCTGGTCATAGCCGCGCTGATCTGGACGATTCCCTGCTGGCGCCGCCTGCGAGGCCGGCTGTGCGCGCTGGACGGGGCGGTCCTGGCCTTCGTCGCCGTGGGTGGGGCGGCCGCGTGGATCGCGCCGGACCGAGGGGACGCATGGCTGGCATTGCGGCGACTGATCCTGATCCCCGCCGGCCTCTACCTGCTATGGCGTCTGCTTCCCGTGGACCGCAAAGGGATGCGCTGGGCGGCGGGGGGCCTCATCGCCGGCGGCACGCTGGTCAGCCTGATCGGGTTGGCCGGGTACGCCAGCGGCAACGTGGTGATGGCCGGGAGGATCCCCCGGCTGCGATCCGTCTACTATTCCCCCAATGAGGCCGCTCTGCTCCTGGTACGCATCTGGCCGCTGGCCGCCGCCCTCGCGTTGCACTCCGCTGGCCGATGGCGACGGCCACTTCTCCTCGCGACGGGGGTGATCCTCATGGCGCTGGCGCTGACGTTCTCGCGCGGCGCGTGGCTGCTGGGCGTGCCTGCCGGGCTCGCGGCGCTGTCCCTGCTCCAGCGCCGCCGGTGGGCCGGACCATGGCTACTGGGCGGAGCGCTGCTCGCCGCCCTGGTGGCGCTGAGCCGAGGCGGCAGCACGGCATTGCGCCCGGAGGTGTGGCAAGCCGCCTGGGCCATGTGGCGGGATCACCCCTGGCTGGGCGTCGGGCTGGATGGCTTCCAGTGGATCTACCCACGTTACATGGCGCTGAGCGCCTGGCGAGAGCCGCTGCTATACCACCCGCACAACCTCGTCCTGGAGCTGGGGACCTGGATGGGGCTCCTGGGGCTGCTGACCGTCCTGGCGATGGGGTGGACATGGGCCGGGCTGTGGCGCAGGGCAACCGCCGCGCACCCATCGCCGGTGCTGTCCGGTCTGGCGGCCGGATGGATCGCGGGGCTGGCACATGGGATGGTGGACGCCGCCTTCTTCCTGCCGCATCTGGCGTTCATGACCATGATCACCCTGGGGATGACGGCGGCATATGCGAATAGCCCCGAGCCCCCAAATGGCTCGGAGCCCGGCCCATACCCACACGCGTGACCGCGGGGAAGGCTTTGCTATCATAGATGTTTGATGGCATAATATCAAAAGGAATCGCAACCCCACAACACAGAGACCAGAAGGTTCGAGTAGTCTCCGGAAAAAGATCGCGACAAGGATCCTACACACGCAGAGAGCTTTACACGACGCGGTCCGCCCGCCGCAGAGCGGATCCGTCCTCGCTCAACGGAGAGACTACAGAAACCCGATCACGGATTTCGTAGAGGCGACTTCTGGCCCATGGCGGGCCGCTCTGGTCTCCCTCTCGAGAACCATCCACCCCGTGCAAACAAACGATATATCCCCAGGAGGTTCCCATACGGGCCACTGGAAGCGCTCCCCCTTGCAAGGAGGTGATGCCTATCGCCCGACCGCCAGAGATGCGCGCTCACTCAGTCCATGTGTCATGTCAACCGTTGATTTGGCCGCTCACGACGGCCGAATCGACCTCTCTCCCGTTCGTCGTGTAACTGAGGAGGAATCGACATGAAGAAGATCGTGTTGCTCGTTAGCATCCTCGTCATGGCCTCGATCCTGCTTTCCGCCTGTGCCGTACCCGCGGCCACCCCGGTTGTCGAAACCAAGGTCGTGGAAAAGGTGGTCACCCCCACGCCGCCGTCCAAGAAAGGCGGGACCTTCGTCACGAGCATCAACGGTGACCCCACATCCCTGAACGGCATCCTGGCCAATGATGGGGCCTCGCTGAGCGTGATCGGCCTGAACCAGAACCCGCTGATCCTGGGAGGGGAGAATTGGGGCACCATCGTGGCCGGCGATCTGGCCGAATCATGGGAGGTCTCGGAGGATGGCACGGAGTGGACCTTCCACCTGCGCAGGGACGTGAAATGGCACGACGGCGTCCCCTTCACGGCTGACGACGTGCTGTTCACCTTCCAGGCCCTCCAGGATCCTGATGTCCAGGCCGCCAGCTTCCGGGAGCGGTTCTTTGAGGGCGGAGAGCCCATCAAGTTCGAGAAGGTGGACGACTACACGGTCAAAGCGACCCTCAAACAGCCCATCGCCTCCTTCGCCACCAACATCACCGTGCCCATCATCCCCAAGCATATCCTGGAAGGCCAGGACATCAACACCGCCGAGTTCAACCAGAAGCCCATCGGCACGGGCCCCTTCAAGGTCGTCGAGTGGCGTTCGGGGGAATCCGTGGTTCTGGAGGCCAATCCCGATTTCTACCGGGGCGAGCCCTACCTGGATCGCTGGGTCATGCGCATCCTCCCCAGCTCCGACGCCGCCCTGGTAGCGCTACAGACGGGAGAGATCGACTTCGGCGAGATCTCCGGGAAGGACGTCCCCAAGTTCCTCAACAATCCCGATTTCCGGGTCTTCACCCGGACTCGCGACCTGTGCGATGTTCTCCTCTTCAACAACGCCCGCCCTTACTTCCAGGATAAGCGCGTGAAGCAGGCGTTGATGTACGCCCTGGACCGCCAGGCGCTGCTGGACACGGCGATGCTCGGGTATGGCACCCTGGCCGATTCGCCCTTCAACCAGCCGGTGTTCGTCTACCAGGAGGGCGATCTGCCTCAGTATGAATTCAACCCGGACAAGGCCAGGGAGCTGCTCAAGGAGGCCGGCTGGGAGGATACCGACGGCGATGGCATCGTGGATAAGGACGGCGAGCCCTTCAAGATCGAGCTCGGCGTGTTCACCGTCGCCGCGATCCACCAGCGGATCGCCCCTCTGGTCCAGGCCTGGTGGCAGGACATCGGCCTGGATGTCACCATCAAGAACGTGGATGTCGCCTCGTTCTTCCAGGCAGCCTATAAGCCCGATATCGAGAAGCCCTTCGATGTGCAGTTCACGGTCTGGGGCCTCTTTGGAGCCGATCCCGACCACTACGCCGCCACCTATGCCCCGGAGAGACAGGAGTTGAGCTTCATCAACTTCTACAACGAGGAGATCAAGCAACTCTTCGACGAGGGGCGGGTGACGCTGGACCTGGAGAAGCGAAAGCAGATCTACGAGAAGGCGGAGCGGCTGCTCTGGGATGAGTTGCCCGTCCTCCCGCTGTTCTACCGCCAGACGATCTACGTCGTCAACAATCGGGTGAACATCGACGAGGCGGAGCTGGATCCCGGCCGGCTGCCTCCGTTCCGATATCCGGAGAAGATCTACATTCAGAAGAAGTGATTACGATCGCGGCAGAGACGTAGCAGGGGCGAGTCTGGGGCTCGCCCCTGCCTGCCGAGGAGGACAATACCTGTCGCAACGGCAGGCGCCGATGACTTTTCGCAGGACGCCAGCTCACGGCCTGGATAACCCACACCGCGGAGGTCCTGTATGGGACGGTATCTCATCCGTCGCCTGGTGCAGATGATCCCTCTCCTGTTCGCCATTTCGATCTTATCCTTCCTGATCATGCATCTGGCCCCCGGCGATCCCACGGCCATGTACATGGACCCGACGAAGGGAGCCGGGAACAACCCCGAGACACTGCAGCGGCTTCGGCGCCAGCTCGGGTTGGACCAACCGCTCTACGTCCAGTACTGGAAGTGGTTGACCAACACCCTGCGAGGTAACTGGGGGTATTCCTTCATCAATCGACAGCCGGTGCTGGACAACATCATGGCCCGCCTGCCCAACACCCTCCTCCTGGGCGGGGTGGCCATGACCATCGCGCTGCTGGCGGCCATCCCTATCGGCATCCTGTCGGCGTCCAGGCAGTACAGCCTGTTCGATTACACGGTCACCGGCATCGCTTTCTTCGGCATCTCCGTGCCCCCCTTCTGGCTCGCACTCGTGCTCATGCAGGTGTTCGCCAATCACCTGGGGTGGCTGCCCGCCGTGGGCATGCGCTCGGTCCGGGAGCAGCTCAGCGGCTGGCCGGCCGTCGTGGACGTCATCAAGCACCTGATCATGCCCGCCACGGTGCTGGCAATGCCCTCACTGGCGGGTTGGATGCGCTATATGCGCTCCAGCCTGCTGGAGGTCATCGGAGCGGAGTACATCCGCACCGCCCGGGCCAAGGGGCTGAAGGAGCGGGCCGTGATCCTGCGCCACGCCCTCAAGAACGCGCTGATCCCCATGATCACCCTGCTGGGCCTCTCCCTGCCGGTGTTGGTGGGCGGCGCCTTCATCATCGAGACGGTCTTCGGCTGGCCGGGCATGGGCCGGCTGGGTGTGAACGCCATCCTGGCCCGGGATTACCCTCTCATCATGGGCGTCACCATGATGTCCTCGGTCCTGGTGATCCTGGGCAACCTGCTGGCCGATATCGTTTACGCGTGGGCAGATCCCAGGATCCGGTACCAGTAGGGGGAACGATGATCCCTGGCGCACGGAAGATGAGCTTCGCCGAGGATCGGCAGGCCATACGCAAGCCGGAGAGCCAGGCCGCCATGGTCTGGCGCCAATTCCGCCGTCACAAGCTGGCGCTGGCCAGCGCCTTCGTCTTGATCCTCCTGTTCCTGGTCGCCATCCTGGCCGACGTTATCGCCCCTTACGATCCCAATCAGGTCAATCCACAGCTGGCCCGGGGCTACCCTCAACCGCCCAGCGCCCAACACTGGCTGGGGACCGACGAGCTGGGGCGGGATTACCTGTCGCGGGCGATCTCGGGGGCGCGCATCTCCCTCTCCGTGGGGTTCGTGGCCGTCGGCATCTCCATCGTCATCGGCGTCTTCCTCGGATCGCTGGCCGGTTACCTCGGCGGCCGGGTGGACAACCTGATCATGCGCGTGGTGGACGTCTTCCTCTCGGTCCCGGCGTTCTTCCTGATCCTGACGGTAAATGCCTACCTGCCGCCCAGCATCTACAACGTGATGGTCGTCATCGGCCTGTTCAGCTGGATGGGGGTCGCCCGGCTGGTGCGGGGGCAATTCCTCGCCCTCAAGGAGACGGAGTTCATCACGGCGGCTCAGGCGGTGGGAGTGCCCGGCTGGCGGCTGATCACGCATCACCTGCTTCCCAACAGCATGGCGCCGGTCATCGTGGCCGCCACGCTGGCCATCCCCGCGGCGATCCTCACCGAGTCGGCGCTCAGCTTCCTGGGGCTGGGCGTGCAACCGCCGCAGGCCAGCTGGGGCAGCATGCTGGAGAGCGCACAGATATGGCTGACCGAGGCGTGGTGGATGTGGGTGCCACCGGGCGTGCTGATCTCCATCACCGTGCTGGCGTTCAACTTCGTGGGCGACGGCCTGCGCGACGCGCTGGATCCATCCCTGCGCCGCTAAGGACGCGCCAAGGGAGTACCTCTCCTGCCATGGCAGGGAGCGAGGCGGCAAAATGAGACGTCGTTCGTCCATCGTCGCATTTCCAGATCAAAGGACACGAGGATATAGATGAGCGTAGAGGCTATCCTGCTGGGCGTCGCCCAAGACGGGGGCGTGCCCCACACAGGCTGTGAGTGCGCCCATTGCCGTCGGGCCTGGGAAGATCCGAGCTTCCGTCAGTGGGCGGCCTGCCTGGGCCTGGTGGATCGCGCCCATCGCCAAAGCTGGCTGATCGATGCCACGCCCAATTTCCCCGAGCAACTCCACGCCTTGCGCGAGTTCGTTCCCGACTGCCCCCTGGCCGGGATCCTGCTGACCCACGCGCATATCGGGCACTACGCCGGCTTGATCCACCTGGGTCGCGAGGTCATGGGCACGGAGGAGATGCCGGTTTACGCCACGCCGCGAATGGCCGAGTTTCTCCGCGACAACGCCCCCTGGTCCCAGCTGATCGCGCTGCGCAACATCGATCTTCGAATCCTCACGCCCGGCGAGGAAGCCCGGATCGGCCCGAACCTGCACGTCACCCCTCATCAGGTCCCCCATCGCGATGAGCTGAGCGACACGGTGGCGTTCGTCGTGCGCGGCCCCTCTCGACGGCTGTTCTACTGCCCTGACATCGACTCGTGGGATCGATGGGATCACGATCTGCGCGACTTCCTCACCGAGATGGACATCGCCCTGCTGGATGCGACCTTCTTCAGCGCGGATGAGCTCCCGGGCGTCGACATGAGCGTGGTCCCGCATCCTCCAGTCGTCGATACCGCCGACCGGGTGGCCGGGGTCGACTGCGATGTGTGGCTGATCCACCTCAACCATACGAACCCCCTATTGGCCCCCGGGCCGGAACGATCCTGGGTGTCCGAGCGAGGCCTCCATGTAGGGGCCGCGGGCGAGCATTGGCCCCTGGGATAGGCCCCGCCGATCGTCTCTCCCCAGATCTCCCCACATAATGAGGAACATCATTGCCCGGCGCCCCCAAATGGGCGAAAAGAGAGTCAGAGGGGAGGGATCATCGGATGACGCGTGACACAGCGAGGGGCATCCAGGAATGGGGACAGGCCCTGGTAGCGGGCGCCATCGCGGGCGCGATGGCCTGCCTCAGCTTCGTCGTGTTGATGCTCCTGTTCCTGCTTCTGGGCGGCGCGGTGCAATCCCTCAGCTTCGCACGCACGGGCGCCATCGGCGGCCAGGTGCGGTCGATCACGGAGGTGCTCATCGCCGGATTGAGCGCCAGCCTGGCCAATGCGTGGCGATTCCTCTGGCAAGCCCGCATGGGAGCCGCGGCGTTGGCCGCGCTCGGCATCCTCTACGCGCTGACAGAGCGACTCGCATGGCGGCGGGGCTGGGTCTACCGCTGGAGCTATACCTTCGCCGCCTCGCTGTGGGCGGTGACAACCCTGGTGGTCACCGCCCAGCTGTGGCAGCGAGCCCAGGTGGCCGTCTGGGTCGTGGAACATCCGGGGGCCTTCTCCATCGCCCACCTGCTCCTCAGCAGCCTGGGAACGCTGTATCTGCTCGGGGTGGGGGCGGCACTGATCGTCGGATACTTCACCTGGGAGGCGTGGCGCTGGTGGTACATGCGCCTGTTCGCCCTCAGCCGGGCGGAGCGCCCCCGAGAGGCTCCACCCGGGCCCCAGCTGGATCAGGACGTGAGCTGGAGGGAATACACCGACAGGTTGCATCGCCTCAAGCGGGATCAGCCCACCGGCGAAGGAGCCCTTTCCAGCGAAGCAACCCTCGTCGGCCGCGATGTGAGAGCGCTCCTCCTGTACGGCAGCGGCATGCTGCTGGCGATGGTGTCCCTGTGGTGGGCGACGACCGTCTATCAGGCGGTAGGCCCCCGGGTGTCACGAGCGACCGTGTGGGTGGAGCCGGAAGCCCCACACGGCGTCCTGCCCATTGCGATCGACAGAGCCGCCCACCGTGCGAACATCTCCAACATCCACGGCGAGGGCCGGGTGCGCGTGTGGCTGGCGAAGGATGCGGAAGGGACGCAGGCGGTCCGCTCCGGGCAACCGCTGATCCTGACAGACGATCCCAAACAGATCACCGACGCGACCATCGATCTGCAAGCGCTGCCCCCAGGCCGCTACTATCTGCACATGGAGCTAGAGGATCCCCAATCGGCCGGGGGACAATTGCGGCTGGCCGTTCTGTATGACAGCCTCCCCGCAACGCGGCCGGTCGCGCTATGGGCGGGAGCCTCCCTGGGCGCCATGCTGAGCCTGGGATTCCTGCTCGCCCGCGAGTGGCTGAGCAGTAGATCCTCCGCGCCCTAGTTAGGGCGCGTGGGGCGTGTGGCTGCATACGAGGCGCCCTCCCGTTGGGCCACGACGACGTCGGCATCCCCTCCCACACCCCACATCCTCGTGCATCTCCCTGAAGAAATCGGCACGAAATACAGTATTATTTATTTGTCATCCGAGACTTTCGATGGCATAATGTGTTCGTACCATGACCCTGGTGTCCAGTAAACGACATCCATGAGCAAGAGGAGTTAGAAACCACTCCGCTGGGAGCATACCATGCCACCGCATGGGCAACCCGAGCTCGGGTCACTCGCTTCAGATGCATTTCTCTGCCTCGACTCCTACCCAAGTCATCTACCCGGAGGATCGCTCGCACGGTATAATTGAGAGAGCGCGGTTTTACCTCTAGCACCGTCCCAGGAGTCCCATCACCGAACGCCTCGAACACACGCCCCCTGGACGGCACACCACGCGCATCATCCGATCATCGACAGCTCCGCACCTGCGCGTCAGGATAGGACGCGCTAGATCCATGACCAGGACGAACGGGGCATGGGGGGCTCCCCCCATAAAGACCTTCACGAACCACCTACAAAGAGTATCTGACGTAACAGCTACAGCGGGTTTGCCGCCGCACTCTGAAAGGAGCATTTACGATGAAAGTGCGAGTACTCCCCCAGCAGATCCTATCGGCTCTCAGCGTCATCGCGATCGTCAGCATGATCGCGATCCTCCTGATGGCCCACGGAGGGGCTTCGGCATCCAGCCCTCCGCCGGGGGACGATGGGAACCTGCCCCAAATCGCCCTCCGTCATGCTTCCCGGTCTACCCAAACGTTCGTCCCTGGTCGGCTGTTGGTCAAATTCCGTCCGGACCTCCCCTTGGCCCGGCGGGAGGCACAACTGGCCGCCGAAGGGGTGGTCTTCCGCGAACACCTGGACCTGCTGGATGTCGAATTGGTGGATGTGCCGGTCGGGCGGGAGCTGGCCCTGGCCCGACAGCTGGAGAGCGATCCCACCGTCCTGTACGCGGAGCCCGATTACATCGCTCATGCCCTGACCACCGAGCCCAACGACACCTACTACGCCGACTATCAGTGGAACATGCCGCATATCGGGCTGGAGACGGCCTGGGATACCACCACCGGCTCGTCGAGCGTCATCATCGCCATCATCGATACGGGCGTAGACCTCACCCACCCCGATCTGTCCGACAAGCTGGTCTCCGGCTATGATTTCGTCAACGGCGATAGCGATCCCAGCGACGACGAGGGGCACGGCACCCATGTGGCCGGCATCGCCGCCGCGACGACGAACAACAGCCTCGGCGTGGCCGGCGTATCATGGGGCAGCAAGATCATGCCCATCAAGGTGCTGGACAGCAGCGGCAGCGGCACCTATTCCCAAATCGCTCAGGGCATCCAGTGGGCGGCCAACAACGGGGCCAAAGTCCTCAATCTGAGCCTGGGCGGCACCTCGTCCAGCAGCACGCTGGAGGACGCGATCAACTACGCCTACAACGCGGGCTGTATCCTGATCGCGGCCGCCGGCAACGAGTACGAGGACGGCAATCCGACGGTATATCCGGCCGCCCTGGACCATGTGATGGCCGTGGGCGCGGTGGGCGACCAGGACGAGCACGCCTACTACAGCAACACCGGATCCTATCTGGACGTGGCCGCGCCGGGTGGTAATCCCTCCAGCTCTTACGACTCGGACCCGAACCACTGGATCTCCAGCACCTACTGGCGAGGTAGCGGCTACAGCTACGCGATGGTCGTGGGCACTTCACAGGCCAGCCCGCACGTCGCGGGCCTGGCCGCGTTGATCTGGTCGGTCAACCCATCCCTGACCAACGACGAGGTGCAGTCCATCATCGAGACCACGGCGGTCGATCTGGGCACCGCGGGCTGGGATGAGACGTACGGCTGGGGGCGGGTTGACGCCGCGGCGGCCGTATCCGCGGCCTCCAGCGGTACCCCCACTCCCACCTGGACGCCCACCCCTCCGCCCGG
This sequence comes from Chloroflexota bacterium, assembly GCA_013152435.1. Taxonomy (NCBI): domain Bacteria; kingdom Bacillati; phylum Chloroflexota; species Chloroflexota bacterium. Next base: position 42,802 of record JAADGJ010000037.1, read on the forward strand.
GGCCACGGACACTCCCACACCGACGTACACGCCCACTCGAACGCCCACCCGGACGCCCACGGCTACTGCCACGCCCGTCCCCGGGGCGACCGACACACCCACCCCTACATCGACGCCGACACGCACGCCGACACCCACCACCCCGCCCGACGCGACGGCGACCCCCACGCCGTTTGAAGGTCCACCCCAGGTCCCCCCTCGCCGAAACAACATGCGGGTCAACCGGGACACCGGCTCCGCCGCGCAGTACAACCCCGCCATCGCCGCGGACTGGAAGGGGCGAGCCTCCGCCGTGTGGATGGATGCGACCCTGGGCGACGCGATCGTCTCCTACAGCTCCATGTTCCTCGGATTGCAGGGATGGCGCTTCCCTCTCCGAGCCGATGACGCGCCGGCGGCGGCCACGGTGATCGATCCAAAGGTGGCCCTATTCGGGCGCGATCACGTGGTAGCTGTATGGGCAGACGACCGGGACGGGGATATGGACATCTACGCGGCCAGGCTGCTCCCGGCGCCCAACGGCTGGGGGGCGGCCCAGCGGGTGAACGACGACCCCGGAGCCGCTCGCCAGGGCAAGCCGGCCGTCGCCATAGACAGCCACGGCACAACCTACGTGGTCTGGGAGGACTGGCGCAGAGGAGAGGATCAAATAGAGCTCCGTTGGGCCAGACAGACCGCCGGCGGCTCCTGGACGCCCAGCCAGCCCGTGGGGCCGCAAGGCGCCAAGAACCAGCGAAACCCCGCGATAGCGGTGGATGGGCGAGGCAACGTCCACCTGGTCTGGGAAAGCCAGGACCCCGCCCACCCCGGGATCTACTGGGCCATATTGCGCCCCGGTAGCACCATCTGGCGGGGATTCCTGCTCGTGAACGACCCCCTGGCAGACGGCGTGCGGCCGCCCCGACACCCGGACGTAGGCGTGGGCGGAAACGGCACCGTCTATGCCATCTGGCAGGATTTCCGCAACGGCGAGGACGACCCGGACATCTACGGGGCCCGGCTGCTCCCCGGCGGGGGCACCTGGGAGGCGGATCGACGGGTGAATCACGATCCGGTGGGCCATGTGCAACGGGATCCAGCCCTGGCCGTCACAGCCGATGGGATCGCCTTCGCCGTCTGGACGGACGAGCGCAACACGACGGAAGCGCAGCCGGATCCGGACATCTTCCTGGCCACCTACCTGCCGTGGCGGAACGAGTGGACCGGGGATCTCCGTATCAACGACGACCCGCCCGATCTGCCGGCGATACAGGAGGATCCCGACATCGCCGTGGACGGCCACGGGAACGGATATGTGGTCTGGGTGGATCACCGTCGGCCGGACACCGCCCCGGACATCTACTCGGCCTTCGTGCGGACCCGAGGAACGGAACGGATCTACTTGCCGATCCTTCTGCAGGAGACTTCCTCCTGACGGGGGAAGCCCCTCGCCCTCCATGTCCCCGTTCCTCCGATCGCCTCTCCCCACGACGTCCACCGTGGGGAGAGGCTTCCTTTTTGGATCGACGATTGGCAAGGCCCATCTCGGCTGGCGCCCCCGCCCCAGACATCGTATAATGCGAAGGCCCGCATCCCGACTACCGCAGAACGATGGGAGGAAGCCATGCCACGTTACCTCATGGCCCTGGATCAGGGCACGACATCATCACGCGCCATCGTCTTCGACGAGCACGGCCAGATCGTCTCCGTAGCCCAAAAGGAGTTCTCCCAGATCTATCCGCAACCCGGCTGGGTTGAGCACGACCCCGAGGAGATCTGGGATAGCCAGATCGAGGTGGCACGGGAAGCGCTGGATCGGGCAGGCCTGCACGCCCGCGATCTGGCTGGCATCGGCATCACGAACCAGCGAGAGACCACCATCGTCTGGGACCGCGAGACCGGCAAGCCGATCCACAACGCCATCGTGTGGCAGTGCCGTCGTACCGCCGCCATGTGCGATGATTTGCGCGCTCGAGGGCTGGCGGACGCCATCCGCCAGAAGACCGGCCTGGTGGTGGACGCTTACTTCTCCGGCACCAAGATCGCATGGCTGTTGGACAACGTGCCCGGCGCCCGGGCCCGGGCTGAGCGTGGCGAGCTGGCCTTTGGCACGGTGGATACATTCCTCATCTGGCGGCTGACGGGCGGCCGGGTGCACGCCACGGATTACTCCAACGCCAGCCGCACCATGATCTTCAACATCCACACCCTGGACTGGGACGACGATCTACTGCGGGAGCTGCGTATCCCACGGGCCATGCTCCCAGAGGCGCGCCCCAGCTCCGGCGTGTTCGGCGAGAGCGCGCCGGATGCCCTCGGCGCCGCGGTGCCCATCGCGGGCGTCGCGGGCGACCAGCAGGCGGCCACCTTCGGCCAGGCGTGCTACACCCCGGGCATGGCCAAGAACACCTACGGCACCGGATGTTTCATGCTGCTCAACACCGGCGAACAGGCGGTGCCCTCCCAGCGCGGTCTGCTGACGACCATCGCCTGGGGGTTGGACGGGCGCGTCACGTACGCCCTGGAGGGGTCTATCTTCATCGCCGGGGCGGCGGTGCAGTGGCTACGGGATGGGCTGGGGATCATCGCCACCGCGGCGGAGACGGAGGAGCTGGCCGGGTCCGTGCCGGACACCGGCGGCGTGTACTTCGTCCCCGCGTTCGTGGGGCTGGGTGCCCCCTACTGGGATGCCTACGCCCGCGGCGTGATCGTGGGGCTGACGCGCGGGACGACCCGGGCGCACCTGGTGCGGGCCACGTTGGAGGCCATTTGCTATCAGACGCGGGACGTGGTGGACGCCATGGTGGCGGATGCCGGGGTTCCGCTGCAGGCGCTGAGGGTGGACGGCGGCGCCGTGGCCAACAACCTCCTGTGTCAGCTTCAGGCGGACCTGCTGGGCGTCCCCGTGCAGCGGCCGGTGGTGACCGAGACCACCGCCTTGGGCGCGGCCTACCTGGCGGGGCTAGCCGTGGGCCTCTGGAGCGGTCAAGAGGAGATCGCCGCGCAGTGGCAGGTAGATCGGGAGTTCAGCCCCGACATGCCGGCCGCCGAGCGCGATCGGCTGTACGCCGGATGGCAGCGGGCCGTGGAGCGGGCCAAAGGTTGGGCGGAGACCTCAGAGGCGTGATGATTCATGTCAACCGCTAACATCTCCGGGGATCTCCGACCGGACATCACCCGGCGCGGGCTTCGAACGGTCCGCGCCCTGTATTTCTTCCTCTTCGCGGCGGTGGGGGCCATCTTTCCCTACCTCAACGTATACTATCGAAGCATCGGCCTGAGCGGCACACAGATCGGATTGATCGGCTCCCTGCCGCCTTTGACGGGGATGATCGCCGGACCCCTGTGGGGCATGCTGAGCGATCGGCTGGGGGCGACGCGGTGGCTGCTGGTGTTGGCGGCCATCGGATCCATGGCCGCCGTGTTCGGATTGTCCCTGGCGCGCCAGTTCATCTGGCTGCTTCCCTTCACGGCCGCGTACGCCTTCTTCAGCAATCCCATGATGCCGCTGCTGGACAGCACCACTCTGGAGCTGCTGGAGGGACATCGCGAGCGCTACGGCCGCCAGCGGCTGTGGGGCTCGATGGGGTTCGTGATCACCTCCTGGGTGTTCGGCAACGTGCTGGAGCAGGTCGGCCTCCACTGGCTATTCCTGGGCTACATCGCCCTCATGATGGGCGTGCTGATCGCGGCCTTATGGCTGCCGGATCGCCGCACCCGGCTGCAGAGCCCATTGCGCAGCGGGATCGCCCGGCTGGTTCGCCAGCGGACGTGGGCGCTCTTCTCCATCAGCCTCATCGTGTTGGGGCTGGCCAACAGCGGCATGCACAGCTTCCTCAACATCTATATTAAAGAGGCCGGCGGTGATGAAGGGTTGATCGGCGCGGTGTGGGGCATCGCCGCGCTGACGGAGCTGCCGGTGATGTTCCTGGCCGCCCCGATCATCGCCCGGATCGGCACCCGCCGCACCCTCGCCATCGCCTACGCCCTGTACGCGGTGCGCTGGCTATTGTACGGCATCATGCCGACGCCCCAATGGGCCGCCCCCATCAGCCTGCTGCACGGCGTCACCTTCGGGGCGCTGTGGGTGGCTGGCGTGGCCTACGCAGATGCCTTGGCCCCCGAGGGGCTGAAGGCCACCGCCCAGGGGCTCTTCTCGGCCACCTTCTTCAGCCTCTCCAGCGTGATCGGCACCCCGATCAGCGGCTTCCTGTTCGATCGCATCGGCCCGGCGACTTTGTTCCAAAGCTACGCCGTGCTGGGCCTCATCGCGTTGGGGATCCTATGGTGGGGCACCCGGGGAACCGAACGAGACGCCGGAGAAACGCTCGATGTCCAGGGAGGACCCGCCTGAGCACACAGCCTGCTCCCCCGGCCCGATCACGCCATCCTTCAGAGCGTATCTGAAAATTTACCGGCGAGATGTCTGAGGGGTTTCCCTCAACGACCAGTTCCACAGGGGGAGGTGTGGAGGGGTCCTCCCCTCCACGGGAAACCCACTTTTCCGGCCTGCACCTGCCTTTCTCGGCCCTTCCTGAAGGGCTCAGGCCGAGGCCAGGCAGGTCGAAGGCATAAAGAAGGGCTTTTTCCGGAGGGGCTCCGCCCCTCCGGACCTCCCCGCAGCAGAAGCAACGGCATTTTTTCAGACGCACTCTCACAACGGTGGTGTATCTCTTTCAGTGGAAACACAGCGGGGAGCTTTGAGGGGCACCCCTCCCAAAGAAGCTTCCCGCACCTCCCCTGCGGGCTTGCGATGGGCCTGGCGAAATTCCCACCACCTTTAGCCACAACAACCGACTGGTCAGATCCCCAGCGGTCAGTATATAATAGGTCCAATCGCCCGCCCGCGCGGGCGATATCACGGCGGTGTCCCCTTTCCACGGGAGAGCACACCGACGGGAGGAAGAGGGTATGGGGTTGCTGAAAAAACTGGCCGCTCTTTTCGGAAGCGGCGGGGCGGCCGGCGTCCATGACAACGCGTATTGGGTGTATGTGCGCTGCAACCGATGCGGCGAGGTGATCGCCACCCGCATCAATCTGGCGAATGATCTGAGCGTGGAATATGGCGAGGACGAACGTCCCAGCGGCTACTATGTGCGTAAGCTCCTGGTGGGGACGGGAGCGCGGCGTTGCTACCAGCAGGTAGAGGTCGAGATCCGATTTGATGCCAGCAAACGGCCGGTCACTCAGACCGCCCACGGCGGGACCATCATCACCCGTGAAGAATATGAAGCCGAAGCCGATCGATGATCCTGCGCCTGGATCTGCACGTCCATTCCTCTCACTCGTATGATTGTCTGGTGCCACCCCGGCGGATCATCCACCTCGCCCGGCGGGCGGGCTTGGACGGCATCGCCCTCACGGATCACAACGAGATCGCAGGGGCTCTCCAATTGATGGACGAACAGCACGACGACACCTTTCGCGTGATCCCCGGAGAGGAGATCACCACCCGGGATGGCGAGATCATCGGCCTCTTCCTGCAGGAGCGCATCCCGCCGGGGCTTCCGGCGGCGGAGACCGTCGCCCGGATCAAAGAGCAGGGCGGCCTGGTATATATCCCCCATCCGGTCGCCCGAGGCGTGCCTCCCCGACTGCGCTGGCCCGTCCTGCTGGACCTGCTGCCGGAGGTGGACATCATCGAGGGATTCAACGGGCGGATCCCACTGGCCACGGATGACCACCGGGCACGCTCGCTGGCCCTGGCCCATGGGAAGGCGATCGGGGCCGGCAGCGACGCGCACTTCCCGTTCGAGTACGGGCGGGGGTGGGTGGAGATCGAGGACTTCCGTACCCCCGGTGAGTTTCTGGAACGCCTCCGCCGTGGGCAAGCGTGTGGATACCGCAAGACCCCCTACTGGGTCTCCGGCATCACGTTCACGCTCAAGCGCATCCGACTCGCGTGGCTGACTCTACAAATGCATCTGAAAAACACACCACGAAGTCACTAGGAGCGTGTCTGAAAATTTACCGGCAAGATGTCTGAGAGTCTCCCTCAACTCCAGCTCCACAGGGGGAGGTGTGGAGGGTCCTCCCCTCCACGGAAATCCCACTTTTCTGGCCTGTACGTGCCTTTCTCGGCCCTTCCTGAAGGGCTCAGGCCGAGGCCAGGCAGGTCGAAGGCAAAAGAAAGAGAGAGCCCGCCGGATGGTCCGGCGGGCTCTTTCTCGCTCGCAGAGACGAACCACGTCTAGCGATAATCGATCCGATCGGCGGGAACGTAAAGCAGGCCACCCCAGTAGGCCCGACCATCACGCTCCACGATCAACAGGAAGCCGTCATCCTGCTGGTCCTCCCCCCATCCGGTGGAATAGACGATCATGCGCACATCGGCGGGGAAGGTCACACGCCCGGCCAACAACCCCTGCGCGTCAACGGAGGGATCAACGGTGACATCGCCCGGGCCGAGATACACGTCCTTCAGCTGCTCGATGGCCTCATCAGGCGTCAACACCTGACCCTCCGCGTGATAGAGGCCGATGGAGAAGGCATCGGGCGGCATGAAGTCCCGCAGATCGTCGTAATTCTTGGTCCGGATCGCCTCGCTCAGAAGATCGATGACCGGGTCCAGGTCCAACCCTTGCAGCCGCACGGTAACCGAGTTCAGATGCTCTACGGCGCCATCACGAGGGCTCACGCTGTAAACCTGGATGCGGCCGAATTGCGTGTTCAGAGGCACGACGAACGGGACGGTCGCCGTGAAGGGCCCTCGCTGGCCCATATCGGCATCGATGAACCCGATGCCCAGGCCGACCTCCTTGCCCGCCTCGTCCAGGATCCGCACCGTGACCTGCTGCTCGAAGGCGGAGGCCAGGCCGGTCACCGTCACCGGGCTCACGACCGTCTGATTCTGGGCGGGGCTGAGGATGCGGATGACCTCATCGCACGCGCACTCGCCCGGGGCGGGCGGCTGAGCGATGGGAACCGGTGTCGGAGCACCGGCAGAGGGGGGCAGCTCAGGGGTCGGCGTCGGCGACGGGATGGCCTCGGGCGTCGGCGTCGACGGCGTGGGTGTAGCCTCAGGCACCGTCGTGGGCGGCAGGGTCGTCGGCGCGGGCACGTTGGGGATCACCAGCTTCTGCCCCACGAAGATCAGGTGGGGGTTGCGCAGCCCGTTGGCTCGCATCAGCTCGCCCACGGTGACGTTGTAGCGCTCCGCGATCCCTTGCAGCGTCTGTCCACGCTGCACGACGTGGATCAGCACCTCAGCCGGCGTCGGGGTCACGGTGGCCGTCTCGGTCGCGGCAGGCGTCTCCTCCGCCACCGGGATCACCAGCTTCTGCCCCACGAAGATCACGTTGGGGTTGCGCAGCCCGTTGGCCCGCATGATCTCCACCACCGTGACGCCATACCGCTCGGCGATGAAATAGAGGGTCTCCCCCGGCCGAACGACATGCACGACCTGGGACTCCTGGGCGACGACGGCCGGCACCAACAACAGCCCCAATAGCAGCACGATCAACAGGCTCATGCACAGGCGCCCCCGGGCCCGTCGTGGAAGTCGAGATACCAACATAGGCTCATCTCCTTATGACCGGACAAGATGGGCGATGAATGGCTTAAATCGAAAGGTGTTTCCAGTATAGCATAAACTGGATGCGCTCACAACCAACGATGGACAAGAGGGGAATCCCCTCAGGCATCGGGATATCCTTCACCAAACGAGAGCAGCGCTCACCCGTCGAGGGTGAGTCGGGTGAATGCACGGTCGGGAATGGGCCTCACGGTGAGACCACCATAAATGCTCCCAGCATCCAAAACAATCCGTGTGCAACGTAGGGGGCCACGATGCCTCCCGACCTCTCCCGCAACCATCCCAAGATAACGCCCGTTACAAACGCCGCAGCGAATTCTATGAAATGCCCTAAATAGCCAAGGTGGGCCACGGAAAAGATCACCGCCTGCCACATGATCGCCTGCCCACCTCCCACCTTCTCCGCCAGCAGCGGCTGCAGATATCCCCGATAGAGATTTTCCTCCACCCACGCGGCCAAACCAAAGGCAAAAAACGCCACCACCAGGATTCGGGACAAACTGGGCACGAGTGTTTCGGGAGGCTCCATGTTCCCCCCCAACATCGCCCATACAACCACGTTGATGTAAATCAAAATGAAGCCCAAAAAGCCCAAGCCTATGGCCTTGACCGCCCCTTCCCTCCTCCAGCCTAATTCTCGCCACGACGTCCCCGTTAACCAGACGATGCCCCCCGCGATGAGCCCGATCGCCATGAGAAGAAACCAAAGCAACAAAAAGAACACGAAAGCGACCGATGTCTGAAAGTCAGGGGAATCAAACCATCGCCGCCACATAACGGTTTGGGAGAAACGCCCTAGCGAGAACACAAGAACCAGGATGATCCCCCACACAAGGCGGTTCTGCTGAAACCATGTCCGGTGACCCCATCTTTCTACGCTCGCATGTTCCATTTCTTTCCTTCCCCAAAGAAGTACCTAACGACCGGATATCCGGATGTGGGCATCTGCCGGCAAGGCCATGCCCAACGTGACCTCGATCGCCTTCACAATGCCACTGTACACCGGACAGCCGGGATGGGGGATCGTCTTCCGAAATAGTCCCTGCAATGGGGTGTCCCCATTCTCATCTCTTGGCCGTATCACCTCCTGAAACCCATCCAGGATTCGCCCATCCAGCGCGTCCGCCAGCCGCGTGATATTGGCGCACTGGCTGGTAATCGTGATTCGCACCCCCGCGCCGTCCTGGGAGGCCACACACACCTCGGACCGAAATCCACATACGCCCGAATCCACGATCGCACTACCCATGTCCGCTCACCATATATCACTCAGGTCGACGAGCGCGCACGGTCCGTCGGGCGTCCAGAAACATGGGATGCAACACGGTGATGATCCTCGCCATCCGCTCCCCCACCCGCTCCAGGAACGCGGCATCATAGGGCTGGAGCGGGATCGTCTCGTACACCTTCGTCCACCCCCGATCCCACGGCTCCGCCTCGAACCCCTCGCCCAGCGCCGCCTTTACCTCCACCAGATGGGCCTGGAAATAGGCCAGCAACGCCTGGTTCTCCTGCGAGGAGCGGCTCTCGAAGTGCAGCCCGAGCTCCAGCCGATCGCCGAACCGCAGGCTCGTGCGAACGACCTCGTAGTGCAAACGAGGGATATCCTCGTAAAGCTGGCAGCCGAAGCTCCACACCCGATGTTGGAAACGCGGCAACCCCGGCGGGAGATAGCGTGTGATCGCCCCCGGGAGTTGCCGCATGAACTCACTGCTTCGCACCAGTATACCTGCCTTATGCCTGTCGTCCGTCCAGACCCAGGTCGGAGGCGATATCCTGCATCGCCTTCAGAACCAGCGCGATGTGATCATTCAGATCCTCGCCCAGGTCGGCCGTGAAACGCTCGATATCCTGGCGATTGATCGCCGCGGCAAAGGCCTTGCTCTTCCACTTCTTGCGCACGGACTTTACCGTGGCATCACGCAGGTCCTTGGAAGGGCGCACGTAGCCCACGGCCATGATGAGCCCAGTAAGCTCATCGACGGCCATCAGCGTCTTGTCCAGCAAGCTCTCCCGGGGCACGTTGAGGTGTTCCGCATGCGCCTCGACCGCGTGGATGAGCTCCTCCGGCCACTGAAGCTCCCGGAGCACGCGCAGGGCCGCGCGAGGGTGACCGTTCTCCGGATCGTTCATGTCCGGATAGCGCTCGAAGTCCAGATCGTGCACCAGCCCGGTGATCCCCCAGAGCTCCTCATCCTCTCCATACTTGCGCGCGTATGCGCGCATGGCGGCCTCCACGGCCAGGAGATGTTTCCGCAGGCTATCGGACGAAACCCACTCGCACACCAGGTTCCACGCCTCTTCTCGGGTCGGTCGAGCCATCACGCTCCTCCCGCAGTGATGTGTGAACTGGGAACGATGATAGCACAGGGAAGGGTGACGAGCAAGCGCCTGGGGCTGGGCCGGCGGCAGGAATACGCGTACAGGCCGCCGCAGTTGCGGCGGCCTGTACACTTCCTGACGGTTGATGGAGGTGTAAGTATTTGGACCGGATCACATCCTCATTCTGGGTGGGATAGGAGGTGTGACCTTTCTCAAGCCGCTGTCTGAATCGCTCTCGCCCGCGCTGATGAACAAGCGATAGCCGATGTTGATCCCAAACCGGTTCTCCTTCTCCGCCACGCGCACCAGGTAACGCCCTGTCTCAGGAGCCTGCCAGATCAATCGGGCGGCCTTGCTTCCCGCAAAATCATCGTTCTCGGCCAGCAATTGGGGCACTTCATCGGCCGTGAATAGGGCCAGAACCGGATCCGTATCGCCCAACAAACCTTCCGTAGCGATCAAATAATACTGCCCCGCCTTGGCCTCAAAGGATACCCAATCCACATCACCGGGAACGCCGAACAGATGGAATTGCGCGTCGCCATCGACCTCAATGAGCTTCGCCTCCTCGGGCACGTCATCACATTCAAAAGCATCCACCGCCGTAGAGGAGGTGACGGGCGGCACCGCATGGATCACGCCGATGCTGGAGGTGACCCCGCCGGGGGTCTGCTCATCGGCCAGCGCACCGGTGATGAGTATCGTCGACAGCATCAGGCAAGCCAGCAGAAACGCTATCGCGAATCGGGACTTCCTGATCACCATACCTGTGTTTCCTTTCGCTTCGTTTATCAGATTCCACAGATACTATACCAGGTATATTTGTCGCCGTCAATGAAGATCCCTTGCAATCAGCTTACACTCCCTGACTCGGCAGCCGTCTGCCCTTTTGTAGCGCCACATAGATCCGTGGGCGGGAGGGGAGGGCATTCCCCTGCAGCCCCGGTCAATCGCAGAAGGAGCGCGCCGCCCTCAGGCGACGCGCTCAGACGCCATCACTCGTATGGCGTCCCCTGGCGAAGTTCCCCACGGCCTCATCGGCGTGCAGGAGGATCACGAAGCGCCCACGCCGGCCGCAAAAGCCGCATGCCCACCGATCGCAGGGCCTACCCATGCCCACGGGTGAGGGTAACTTCCCTCATACGGTATACCTCCATACGGCTGGAAATGTCATAAACGTAACATAAATTCGACTGAAACGCTGTCACCGGGCGGTACCGATCCGCATAGAAAAAGGGGAGGATACATAGCATATCCTCCCCCTGTTCTGCGTAGGCGCACAGGGCACCATCACACCTCGGTGACCACCGGCAAGATCATGGGACGTCGATGCGTCTCGTCGTACAGGAACTTGCCCAGCACGTCCTTGACGGTGCTCTCAACGGCCCGGGGCGAGCAGCACGAGCTGTCCAGAAGCGCCCGCTCCACCCGTCGCGCGGCCTCGTCCAGGAGGTCACCGGCTTCGCGCAGGTAGACGAATCCTCGGCTCACCAGCTCCGGCGGCCCGGCCGGCTCGCCGGTGGCCTGATCGACGGGGACGACGGCGATGACGAAGCCATCCCGGGCCAGGGCCTCCCGGTCTCGAAGCACCGCCGGCCCGATGTCCCCGACGCCGGAACCGTCCACGAAGACGTAGCCGCCGGGCACACGCTCGCCCACCCGGCCAACGCCGTCCTCGAACTCGATGACCGTGCCGTTCTCCACGACGAAGATGTTCTCCGGCGACATGCCCAGCATCCTGGCCGTGCGCGCGTGGGCGTGCAAGTGACGCAGCTCCCCGTGAATCGGGATGAAATACTTGGGCTTGACCAAAGCCAACAACAGCTTCTGCTCCTCCTGGCTGGCGTGTCCGGAGACATGCACCTGCGCCAACGGAGGATAGATCACCTCTGCGCCGCGCTGGAACAGCTTGTTGATCACCCGCGCCACCACTTCCTCATTGCCCGGAATCGGATTGGCCGAAAGAATGACCGTATCCCCCGGTATGATGTTGATGTCGCGATGGGCGCCGCGTGCGATGCGCGCCAGCGCCGCCCCGGGCTCGCCCTGGCTGCCGGTGACCAGCAGCACGACCTGCTCCGGGGGCAAGCGCCGGATCTCCTCCAGCGAGACCAGGGTCCCGGCCGGGACGTCCAGATAGCCCAGCTTCTGAGCCATGCGGACGTTCTCCAGCAGAGAGTACCCGGCCAACGCGATCTTGCGATCGTGTCGGGCAGCGCAGTTGATGACCTGCTGCACCCGGGAGATCAACGAGGAGAACGTGGCGATGATGATGCGCCCCGGCGCGTCCCGGAAGATCTCATCGAATACCGGGTCGATCACCTTCTCCGACGGGGTGAACCCCGGACGCTCCGCGCCGGTGGAGTCGGCCATCAGCGCCAACACACCCTCGCGTCCCAGCTCGGCCAACCGCCCGAAATCCGCCCCCACTCCATGCGTCGGGGTGTAATCGAACTTGAAGTCCCCAGAGTGAATCAACAAGCCCACCGGCGTACGGATCGCGAGCCCCACCCCATCCGGGATGGAGTGATTCATGGCCAGGAACTCCACCTGGAACGCGCCGATCGAGATCTGATCCCCCACCTGGACGGTGTGAAGCGCCGTCGTGTTGGCCAGGCCCTGTCGCTTCAACTTACCCTCGATGAACCCAAAGGCAAGGCGCGTGGCATAGACCGGAGCCTGCATCTCCTGCAACAGATAGGGCAGCGCGCCGATGTGATCCTCGTGACCGTGGGTGATGACGATGCCGACCACCCGATCGAACTTATCCCGTAGATACGACCAATCCGGGATCACCAGATCCACGCCCCACATGTCGTTCTCCGGGAACATGACACCCACGTCAACGATCAATATATCCTGACCGTATTCAATGGCCATCATGTTCTTACCGATTTCCCCCAGACCTCCTAGGGGAACAATACGTAATACCTTACTCATTGTCGTTTCCTTCCTCCTGAAACATCACGGTCCCTGTCTGGACCCGTGTTGGTTTTCCATTTCTCTTCAAAGTCTATGAATCAATAACCCCGGCCATCGCGCCGGGGTTTGAAAGTGCATCGTGATTTCAACCAGTATGGATCTCACACCGTGATCCGCTTATCAGGCAGACCATCGTCGATCATCTCTCTGATCCTCAAACGCTTTGGGCTTCGCCATCATATCCGAGGCGACCCCGGCGTAGGCCCGTGCCGCAAATGTCGCTCACAACAAAACACCGCGAAGTCAACTGCCTCTTCGCGGCGGATCGCTACACGTGGCAAAGTATGCTTCGACACTACTATACCGTAAGAAGGGCTTTACGTCAATTTCGGGGAGGCCCGTTGTGACAGCCCCACGGGAACGTGAGAGCGTGTCTGAAAATTTACCGGCAAGATGTCTGAGGGTTCCCCTCAACGACCAGCTCCACAGGGGGAGGTGTAGAGGGGGCCTCCCCTCCACGGAAATCCCACTTTTCCGGAAGGACGCGACCCTCAGATCTTCCCCCGCCTTGGGGAGCTGGAAGCCGCTCCAGGCCCCAACCGGGCAGTCTCCGCACTTGCCCTCCCTCCAAATTGCCGAGTTACAGGATCGCCTATAGAATCCGGCCTGGACCCGGACGCGGAGGAGGAATGATCGCACATCCCCAACACCATCCCCCAGATACGCAACCCCTCTTCACCCCGTTTGAGGCGAGGAGGCTGGAGCGCGCCCTGCGCGTGGCACTGATGCTCCGAGGGCTAGCGCTCACCATCTTCGGCGCGGTGCTCCCCGCCGTGATGAGTACCTTTGGCCTGGACAACGCGCGAGCCAGCCTGCTGCCCCTGGTGGGTGGGCTGGGCGCGGCCACCGCCGCGCTGGGGATTGGCCCCCTGGCCGACCACTGGGGGCCACGGCGCGTAATGCTGCTGACGGCGGCGATGCTCCTCGCGGCCGCTCTGATCATCGGCCTCGCGCCCGCCTGGGCCATCTTCATCCTCGGCGCGTTCCTGATCAACTGGGGAGCGGGCGGGATGGCGACCGCGGTCAGCGTGCTGCTCACCCTGGCCTATCGCGGACGCAGCGGGGCGGCTTTCAACCGCAATTTCCTGTTCGTCGGCGTCGGATCGCTGATCAGCCCCCTGGTAGCCGGGGCCATCCTGGCGACGGTGGGCTCATGGCGATGGGTCTTCGCCACACTGTCGGCGGCCTTCGTGATCCTGCTCATAACCGTCGCTCGGGCTCCCTATCCGCCCCCGGGGCCTCGAGCGGACACATCCCGCCCCACCGATGGACAACCCTGGTGGCGTCGGCGTGTGCTGGTGCTCTGCGCGCTGGCGCTGGTCTGTTACGTGGGGGCAGAGGCGGCGATGACCACATGGGCCGCCCGCTTCCTGGCGGCCGAACGCGGCGCGCCCATCGCGCTCTCGGCGACGGTGGTCTCCGCCTTCTGGGCCGGGATGATCGTGGGGCGCTACGGGTTCAGTCGGCTCCTCCGCCCGGGGAATGAGAAGCGCCTGGTAGGGATCGCGGGCGCCATAGGCACCGGCGCGGTGCTGGGATTCATCTGGATCCCTGGGATCCCCGGCCCTCTGCTGGCCGTCATCATAGGCGGACTGGCCTTTGGCGGCATGTGGCCCACCATCATGAGCTACGCGGCCGCACGGGCCGAGGGCAGCACCGGCGCGGCGTCCGGATTGCTCATCGCGCTGGGATTCCTGGGCGCCTTGACCGTGCCGGCACTCGTGGGCGTGCTCTCCATGTGGACGGGGTTAGGGGCCGCGTTGGGGCTGGTGGCCGTCTCCATGGCGCTGTCCGCCGTCCTGTTCTATCTGGCATAACCCACGTTGTCCCGCACGAGGGCGGACGATATAATGGGCCCAGAGGTGCTCCCATGCGCGTGGTCATCCTATCCAAAGCCCTGCTGATCGCCGCCTACCGGGGCAAGCTGGAGGCTTTGGCTCGACATCCGGACATCGACCTGGTCGCCATCGTGCCGCCGAGATGGCGCGATCGGCGCGGGGATGTCCGGATGGAGGCCGGGCCCACTCCCGGCTACCGATTGATCGTCACGCCCATCTGGCTCAGCGGCCATTACCATCTCCACTTCTACCCTCAGCTCAGCCGATGGCTGCACACGCTGCGCCCCGATGTCGTCCACGTGGACGAGGAACCCTACAATCTGGCCACATGGCTTGCCGTCCGACAGGCGGGGCGAGTCGGCGCTCGCGTCTGCTTCTTCACCTGGCAAAACCTGCTGCGCCGTTATCCGCCACCCTTCCGCTGGTTCGAGCGAGACTGCTACCGGCGGTCCGACCATGCCATCGCCGGCAACCAAGAGGCCGCCCGGGTGCTACGCGCCAAGGGGTACACAGGCCCCATCTCCGTGATCCCTCAATTCGGCGTCGATCCCGACCAGTTCACGCCGGGAGAGCCGCCGGAGGCCCCGTTCACCGTGGGATACGCGGGCGGGCTCATCCCGGAGAAGGGGGTGGAGCTCCTGATCCGGGCCATGGCGGGCATACCGGGGAAGTGGGAGCTCCGGCTGGCCGGCGAGGGGCCCGAACGCCCGCGGCTCCGAGAAATGACACGGACGCTCGGGATCGAGGATCGGGTGACCTTCCTCCCCCGGCTGAAATCCACGGACATGCCCGCCTTCTACCAGGGGCTGCATGTCCTGGTCCTCCCCTCACAGGAGCGCCCTAACTGGAAGGAGCAATTCGGGCGCGTCCTGATCGAGGCCATGGCCTGCGAGGTCCCCGTGATCGGATCGGACTGCGGCGAGATCCCAAACGTCATCGGCGATGCAGGTCTCCTCTTTCCTCAGGGAGACGAAGGGGTGCTTCGCGAGCATCTGATGCGCTTGCAGGTGGATGTCGACCTTCGTCGCACCCTGGGCGCCCTCGGGAGGAAGCGCGTGCTGGCGCATTTCACCCACGCCCGGGTGGCCGCCCGAACGGCCGAGGTCTACCGGGCGCTGGCCTCCTCACGTTGAGCAAGTTGTAAACTGGCTCCTTGGGAGCCATGTGGTATAATGAAATGTGGTTTTAGAACAATCGACCGTTCGGGTGGGGCTCAACGCGCAACTGCTGTTCCTGGGCGAGACGTATCGTAGCGCGGGGATTCATCGCTACATCCAGCAGTTGCTATACGCGTTACCTCCCGCCGCTCCTGGGTGGCAGCTGACGGCGTTTGTAGGGGATACCCGGTTTCAAGCCCCGGCGGGGCTGACCGTGCGTTACTCCTGCTGGTCCACGGAAAGCCCGTGGCGAAGGATCCTGTGGGAACAGATCGCGCAGCCGTGGGTTGTCCGACAGGAGCGGTTGCATCTACTACATGCGCTGGCGTATGTAACTCCCATCGTTGCGCCCTGCCCCACCGTCGTCACCGTCCACGATCTCAGTTTCGTACGCTATCCTGAGGCGTTCCGGCCGCTGAATCGCCTGTACCGATGACGCGCCGCAGCGTGCTGCGGGCGAGACGGATCATCGCCGACTCGTTCAGCACCCGGGATGATCTGGTGCAAACCTGGAACATCCCGAGCGAGCGTATCTCCGTAGTGCATGTCGGCGTGGAAAAGGTCTATCGCCCGGCGCCACCGGAGGCGGTGGAGGCATTTCGCAGGCGGCGAGGCCTGCCTGAACGTTTCGTGCTGTACCTGGGCACCCTGGAGCCGCGCAAGAACGTGATCGCGGCGGTGGAGGCGTTTGCCCGGTGGATCCAGGCGACGGGTGACCGGACGACCTGGCTGATCCTGGGTGGCGCCAAGGGGTGGTATTATGAGCAGATCTTCAGCCGGGTGCAGGAGCTGGGGATCACGGACCGGGTGCGATTCCCGGGATATATCCCCTCCGCCGAGTTACCCGACTGGTATCGAGCGGCAGAGGTATTTCTTTATCCATCCCTGTACGAGGGTTTCGGTCTGCCTCCGCTGGAGGCGATGGCTTGTGGGACGCCTGTGATCACATCGAATACATCTTCCCTACCAGAAGTGGTCGGCGACGCAGCGTTGAAAGTAGACCCTCATGACGTCGAAGCGATCGCCGAGGCGTTGGCGCGTTTGCTAGAGGATGCCGACCTGCGCCGGCAGCTGCGCGAGGCCGGCCTGGAGCGCGCCCGCCTATTCTCCTGGGAGCGAACGGCACGTGAGACTATCGCTGCCTATCACCTGGCCCTGGGAAAGACCCCACCCGGCCAGTAAACGGTTCCATCGTTGGTTGGGGCTGCTGCTGATCGTCTCCGACGCGGTGCTCATCAACGTCGCGTTCGCCATCGCGTACTGGATTCGATACGACCTGCAGTGGTTCCGGGCGGTGGATCCGGCCTATAACACCAGCTATCAGGCCTATCTTCCCTTCGTCGTGGTCCTGACCTTCCTCCTCCTGATCGCGTTCCGCCTGGAGGGAGTGTACAGCCTGCGTCGTGGCGCCACCTGGCTCGATGAGGTCTACGCCATCGTGAACGGCACGACGACCGGCATCATCATCATGGTGGTCGTCACGTTCTTCTACCGCCCGCTGTTCTACTCTCGCCTGATCTTTCTCTACGCGGCCGTTCTGATCCCCTCCGTGCTCGCGTTCTCGCGCGCCGTCAAGTCCGTCGTGGTCGCCCGCCTGCGCAGGCGCGGCGTCGGCGTGGATCACGTCCTGATCGTGGGCGTCGGCGAAACAGGGCTCACCGTGCTGCGCAACCTGGTGGCCCAACCGGAATATGGATATCGGGTGCTGGGCTTCCTGGATGATAATCCGGAGAGGGGCCGACGGGACATCGGGCCCTTTAAAGCGCTGGGCGGCATCGACAACCTGACCCGGATCCTCTCGACGTACCGGGTCGACGAGGTCATCGTGGCGCTGCCATGGCAGTACCACGGACGGATCGCCCGCGTGATCTCCGAGGCGGGGCGGGCCGGCGTACGCGTGCGGATCGTCCCGGATCTGCTGCAACTCAGCCTGAACCGCGTGCATCTGGATCAGGTCGCCGGCATCCCGCTCCTGAGCGTGCGAGAGGGCACCCTGACCAGCTGGGACCGGCTGATCAAGCGGGCCATGGATATCACCATCGCCGGGCTGGGCACGATCCTGCTCGCCCCCCTGATGGCGCTCATCGCGCTGGCGATCCGCCTGGACTCACCCGGCCCCGTGCTGTTCCGACAGACGCGAGTGGGGCGTGGGGGGAAGCCCTTTACCATATACAAGTTCCGCTCCATGGTGGTCAACGCGGAGGAGATCCGCGCTCAGCTGGATGAGCTCAACGAGGCGGACGGCCCCATCTTTAAGATCAGGGATGACCCCCGCAGGACGCGAGTCGGGCGCTTCCTGCGACGGTCCAGCCTGGATGAGCTCCCCCAGCTCTTCAACGTGTTGCGCGGCGAGATGAGCCTGGTGGGGCCGCGACCGGCCCTGCCCAGCGAGGTCGCGCAGTATCAGGAATGGCACAAGAAACGATTGGAGGTGTCGCCGGGGATCACCGGATTGTGGCAGGTCAGCGGACGCAGCAAGCTCTCCTTCGACGAGATGGTCCTGCTGGACATCTACTATGTGGAGAACTGGTCCCCCCTGCTGGACCTGCGCATCATGCTGAAGACGATCCCGCTGGTGCTACTAGGCGAGGGGGCGTACTAACGCGGCGCTCCTGTCCCGCCGGCGCGGTGTCGGCAGCGGAACGGGAACGCCCCCTCGGACGGTGAGGCGGAGACGCCGTGAACTTCGTCATACGATCGACGCGACTCAACGACATGGGAATACTTTCTCGTCTGACATCATCGGACCGCTCGGCGTGCATCGAGTTCCTGCGCGATCTGGCGCGGATCCCCAGCTTCTCCGGCCAGGAGGGCGATGTCGCCCAACGCCTGGCCGAGGAGATGAGGCGGGTGGGATTCGCCGAAGTCTACGTGGACCGGGCCGGAAATGTGATCGGCCGCGCGGGGATCGGCCGCCCCGACCGCAAACTGGTCTTCAACGGACACATGGACCATGTGGGCGTGGGAGACCTGGCCGCGTGGTCGCATGATCCGTTCGGCGCCGAGATCGAGGATGGCTTCCTGTTCGGTCGCGGCGTGGTGGACATGAAGGGCGCACTGGCGGCCATGGTCTACGGGGCGAAGCTGCTGCTGGACGCGGGAGCATGGCTTCCCGGTGACCTCTACGTGGTGGGCGTGGTGCAAGAGGAGCCAGCGGAGGGGACGGCGATGCGCTGGCTGGTCGAAGAGGAGGGCCTCCACCCCGATTTCGTGGTCCTGGGCGAGCCCACCCATCTACGTATCAGCCGCGGCCAGCGCGGCCGGCTGGAGATGCGGGTCACGACACACGGCCGTTCCTGTCACGCCTCCACGCCGGACCTGGGCGACAACGCCATCTACGCCGCCACCCGGCTGATCTTTGGGATCGAGCTCCTGGCCCGACAGCTGACGGTGAACGATCCGGTCCTGGGCAGCGGCTCCGTGGCCGTGACGCAGATCGAGAGCGAGAGCGGGAGCCGCAATGTCATCCCGGATCAGTGCACCTTCGTGCTCGATCGCCGGCTGACGCTGGGCGAGACGGAGGCGCGTGCGCTGGCGGAGATCCAGCAGATCATCCAACGGGAGGACGTGCGCGCGGAGGTGATCGTACCCGAGTTTGAGATGGTCACCTACACCGGCCAACGGCTGCACGGGCGCGAATACTACCCGGCCTGGCTGATGCCGGAGGATCATCCGCTGGTTCGGGCCGGTCTGCGAGCCGTGGAGCGATCCCTGGGCACTCGCCCACGCTTGTGCGTCTGGTCGTTCTCCACGGACGGCGTTTACACCATGGGGGAAATGGGCATCCCCACCATCGGCTTCGGCCCCGGCGAGGAGCACCTTGCCCACACGGCGGATGAGCGCATCCGCCTGGACGATGTGATCCAGGCGGCGCACGTGTATGCGAACATGGCCCAAGAGATCCTGACGACTCCGTCCCGCTGACGGACTGCAAACGTCGGACATCCGAAGATCCTGCATACAGGTACATTGGCTTGTCCAGTGTACCTTTTTTCTTGTCAGCCCTCGCCTGTAGACGGATGGCTTACGTCCGGGTCCGCTCCGAGTTCGCATCAGGGTTGGAGAGGGCAGATCCAGGACAGATGCCAGGCCGTATCGAAGCGCAAGAGGGACGACGCGAAGAGCGAGGAAGAAGCATGAGCTACATGAACTATATGAGAGATGCAAGGCATTCTCCCGGGAAAGCACCGATGAAAGTGCTGATCCTGATATCCGAAACCGGCGGTGGACACCGGAGCGCCGCCCAGGCCCTGGCCGAGGGGTTTCAGGCCCGCCTGGGCGACCGCGTCGATGTGATCATCGTGGATCTGATCGCTCAGCACACCTTCTGGCCGTTGAATCAGATACGACACACCTACCGCCCCATCGTGAACGATGCAGAGTGGCTCTGGAGGACGCTCTGGCATCTGGGAGAGAGTTCCCTGGTGCTCCGGGCGATAGAAACCGTCTTCTCGTCATTGACGTACCGACCGGTGGGAGCCTACTTCCGGCAGCAAGCCCCGGACCTGGTGGTGACCGTACATCCGCTGATCAACCACGCTGCCCTGCGGGTGTTGCGACGCGCGGGCCTGGATGTCCCCTTCGCCACGGTCGTGACCGATCTGGTCACGGCACCCCCCGCCTGGTTCTGCCCGGAGGTGGACCTTTGTTGCGTGCCCACGGAGGCCGCCCGATCGCGAGCGGTCCAACACGGGATGCCGCCGGATCGCGTCGTGGTCACCGGGATGCCCGTCGGCCTGAAGTTCCGCCGGCCACCCGGGGGCCATGAGCAGCAGGCCGCCATGCGTCGCCGTCTCGGCCTCCGCCCGGAGCTGCCCACCGTGCTCATCGTGAGCGGCGGGGAGGGCATGGGCCCCGTCGAGCCCATCGCCACGGCCGTGGCCGACGCGCTGGCCCGGAGCATGACGGCCCAGATGATCATCATCGGCGGGCGGAATCGGGCGCTGGTCGAGCGACTGCGAAGGCGGAGCTGGCCCATCCCCGTAACCATCCAGGGGTTTGTACACAACATGCCTGACTGGATGCTCGCGTCCGATTGCATCGTCACCAAAGCTGGCCCTGGCACCATCAGTGAGGCGCTCATCATGGGCCTCCCCATCGTCCTCAGCGGGTTCATCCCCGGCCAGGAGGAGGGGAACGTCCCCTACGTCGTCGAGAACGGGGTCGGAGCCTACG
The DNA here is from genome assembly GCA_013152435.1 of Chloroflexota bacterium. Taxonomy (NCBI): domain Bacteria; kingdom Bacillati; phylum Chloroflexota; species Chloroflexota bacterium. Next base: position 63,789 of record JAADGJ010000037.1, read on the forward strand.
CCGAGGAGCCGGAGGAGATCGCCCGGATCGTCGCCGACTGGCTACACCCCGACAACCCGGATCTATCACGCATGAAGGCGCGAGCCCGAGCGATGGCCCGCCCCGACGCCACGTTGACCATCGTCGATCAGCTGCTGGAGCTGGCCTCCCGCGCAGGGACGGGATCATCCCTGCCGGCCGATCTACCCGCGCGCCGCCCGTCGCCGGCCAGCCACAGGCAGATTCCCGCCCTGTGAACGCGCCACGGCCGCCCCGCAGGGCGGCCGCTCTTATCATCGACTTTGCGCGCTCCGGAAGGAGCGGCAGCATCGCGCCGCCCCTCGTCCGACCACTCCTCAATCCCGGCTGACCAGCCGCACGATGGTCACGCCATCCCCTCCCTCCCCCTGCTCGCCGGAGCGCATGTCCGCAACCAGGGGGTGCTGCGCCAGCGCCTCACGCACGGCGCGACGCAGTGCGCCGGTCCCCTTGCCGTGGATGATGCGCACCCAGGGAAGCCCGGCCAGATACGCGTCGTCCAGATATTTCTCCAGCCGGGGCAGCATCTCGTCGACCGTCTGGCCGCGCAGATCCAGCTCTATCCCCGGAGAGGCCGGAGGGCGCTTCCGGCCGGGGGGCGGAGCCACAGGCACGGGGACGGCCTCCTGCTCACGTCGTTCCAGACGGGAGAGGGGCAGTCGCGTGCGGAACGCGCCGATCTGCACCTCCGCCGTCTCGCCATCCGGGTCCAGGGCGACGATCTGGCCGGTGGATTGCAGCGAGGGGATCCAGACGGTCTCCCCCTCGCGGAGGGGAGGCTCCTGCCCCCGCTCCTGTCGCTGCTCGACGGACTCCTCGACGGTCACCATCTCCTGGGCGCGGCGGGCTAGCTCGGCTTCCGCCTCGGCCAGGAGCTGTTCATGCAAGGACCCTCCCGCCTGGATCACGGACAGCCGTCGCTTGAGGCGGGCGATCTCAGCCCGCACGGCCTCCAACTCCTCCTGGGCGATCGACCGGGCCTCATTGATCACCTCCCGGCGCGCCTCCTCGATCCGCGCCAGTCGGTAGCGCAGGTCGGCCTCCAGCGCCTGGGCCGCGCGCAGCTTCCGCCCCGCCTCGGCCAGCATCGCCTGGGCCTCATCGCGAGCGCGCTTGATCTCGGCCAGGAGGGAGTCCGCCTGAAGCGAGGTCGGGGATACCATGGCCTCCGCCTCCGCCACGATCTCCGGGTTCAGCCCCAGTCGGCGGGCGATGGCCAGGGCGTTGGACCGCCCGGGAAGCCCGATGCTCAACTTGTAGGTCGGCGATAGCGTCTCAATATCGAACTCCACGCTGGCATTGCGCACCCCTGGCGTGCTATGGGCGAAAACCTTCAGCTCCGTGTAGTGCGTGGTCGCCAGGGTGGTAATGCGATGCCGCAGCAGGTAGGAGAGCAGCGCCCGGGCCAGCGCGGAGCCCTCCTCCGGATCGGTGCCGGCCCCCAGCTCGTCCAACAACACCAGGCTGCGCTCGTTCGCCCGGTCCAGGATGCGGATGATGTTGGACATGTGCGAGGAGAACGTGGATAGCGACTGCTCAATCGACTGCTCATCCCCGATGTCAGCGTAGATCCCCTGGAAGACGGTGAGCCGGGAGTCCTCCGCGACCGGGATGTGGAGCCCGGCCTGGGCCATCAACGCCAGCAGCCCCACCGTCTTCAGCGCCACCGTCTTGCCGCCCGTATTGGGGCCGGTGATGACCAGGATGAAGTAGTCATCCCCCAGATGCACATCGATCGGGACCACCGTTTCCGGGTCGAGCAGGGGATGCCGCGCACGCTTCAGGTCGATCACCGATCCGGGATGCTGGATCCCCTCCTCACGCCCGTTCTCCCGGCCGGAATCCTGCGCCCGCCGTCCGTGGCGGGGGCGACGCGGCCGACGGAAGGGGACGAGCTCCGGTGCACGGGCCTCCAGTTGCTCCGCGTACCGGGCCTTGGCGAAGATGAGGTCTAGCTCGGCCAGCGCCTCCACAGTACGCTGGACGTAGACGGCCTCGTCGGCGACCAACTCGGTGAGCTGCAGGAGGATACGACGAACCTCCTTGTCCTCCTCCAGCTGCTTCTCCCGCCAGCGATTGTTCAGCTCCACCGCGGCCAGGGGCTCGATGAAGAGGGTCGCGCCGGACGCGGACTGATCGTGGATCAGCCCGGGGATCCGTCCCTTGAACTCAGCACGCAGAGGGATCACATACCTCCCCTGGCGTTGCGTGACGATGGGCTCCTGAAGGTACGCCGCGTTGGCGGGGGACGAGACGATGCGCTCCAGCAGCGCGATCAGCCGCTCGTGGGCGATGCGCTTCTCGCTCCGTATGCGGGCCAGGGCCGGCGAGGCGCTGTCCATCACCTCGCCGCGCTCATTGATGCACCGCCCGATCTCATCGATGAGAGGCTCGCACGGCTCGATCCGGGCGGCGATGGTCGCCAGCCGCGGGAACTGGCCGCGCAGGCGGGTCAGCGTGCGCTGAATCGAGCGGGCACGCAAAAGGGTGCTGCGAATGTTCAGGAAATCCGTGGGAAGCAAGATGGCGGACCGCTCCGCCTGCGGCAGCAACGGGCGCACGTCGTGCACGCCGCCCATGTGAACATCCGTCTTCTGCTCCAACAGCGAGCGCGCCTCGGCGGTCTGCGCCTGCAGCTCACGGGCCAGTTGCGGATCCTCCGTAGGCCTGAGGGCCAGGGCCAGCTCACGCCCGGCGGAGAAGCTGGTGTGCTCCGCCAACCGCTCCAGGATTTTATCAAATTCCAGCGTGTGTAAAGCCTTCTCGTCCATCATAGCGCCGCCAGTATAACATAGCCGCGAGGGGTGACCAAACATCCGATTCGCGGGGTAGTGTGTTCAAAATGGTGGAAATTCCGCGAGACGACCCACGACGCTCATCGCAAGCCCCCAGGGGGTGCGGAGGGAGGTCCCCTCGCTAAAATATCCTCTTTTCCGACCTGCACCGGCCCCTCCCGGCCTGATTCGGGTGGACGAGGCCGGGCAAGACAGGTGAGGGGCGGAAACCAAGAGGTTTCTTTTGAGGGGCTGCGCCCCTCAAAGCTCCCACCGCATTTCCACCCAAAAAGATACCCTACCGATGCGCGCTGGTGTATTCCTTTCGATGGATACACCATCGGCCCGCGGACGCGAAACGGGGGAGCCGGCTGGCTCCCCCGATCACTTCCACACCGGTCTGAACGATCACACGTCCAGGTTGCGAACCCGCCGGGCGTGCGTCTGGATAAACCGCTTACGGGGCGGCACGGCCGACCCCATCAGCATATCGAACGTCCGATCCGCGGCCGCCGCGTCCTCCAGGGTCACCTGAAGGATCGTGCGATTCTCGGGGTTCATGGTCGTCTCCCAGAGCTGCTCCGGGTTCATCTCGCCCAACCCTTTATACCGCTGGAGGGTCACGTTCCGCCCATTCAGGCGCTTGAGCACCTGCTCCTTCTCCTCCTCGCTGTATACGTAGATGGGCTCCTTGCCCACCTGGATGCGATAGAGCGGCGGCTGGGCGATGTACAGATGCCCGTTCTCAATGAGCGGCTGCATGTACCGGAAGAACAGGGTCAGGAGCAGCGTGCGGATATGGGCGCCATCCACGTCGGCGTCCGTCATGATGATCACACGCCCATAGCGCAGGTTGTTCAGGTCGAACTGCTCCCCGACGCCACACCCCAGCGCGGTGATGAGAGCCTGGATCTCCTTGTTCGCCAGCGCCCGATCCAGTCGCGCCTTCTCCACGTTGAGGATCTTGCCGCGCAGCGGCAGGACGGCCTGGAACCGCCGATCGCGCCCCTGCTTGGCCGAGCCACCAGCCGAATCCCCCTCGACGATGTAGAGTTCCGTCTTCATGGGATCGCGCTCCGAGCAATCCGCCAGCTTACCCGGCAGCGTCATGCTCTCCAGGGCGCTCTTGCGGATCACCAGGTCGCGAGCCTGCCGGGCCGCCTCTCGGGCACGAGCGGAGGTCCGACACTTCTCGACGATGGCCTTCGCCTCACGCGGGTTCTGTTCCAGCCAGGCGCTGAGCGCCTCGTACACCACCGACTCGACCTGGCTCTTCACCTCCGCGTTGCCCAACTTCGCCTTGGTCTGCGACTCGAACTGAGGCTCCTGAAGCTTGACGTTCAGGATGCCGGTCAACCCCTCGCGCGTGTCCTCGCCCGTGAAGTTGGACTCATTCTCCTTCAGGAAGCCGTTCTTCCGAGCGTAGTCGTTCAGACAACGCGTCAGGGCGGAGCGCAACCCGGTGACGTGCGTGCCGCCGTCGACCGTATTCACGTTGTTGGCGAAGGCGTAAAACGACTCGGCATATCCGTCGGTATACTGAAGGGCAACCTCGATCTGGGTGCCGTTGACCTGCTTCTCCACATAGAACGGCTCATGCAGGACCTTGCGGTTCTTGTTCAGATAGCGCACGAAGGAGCGGATGCCTCCCTCAAAGTAAAAGGACATCTCGCGCCCGTCCCGCTCATCCCGGAAGACGATGGTTAACCCACGGGTGAGGAAGGCCATCTCCCGGAACCGCTGGACGAGCGTCTCGAACCGGTAGTCCAGCCCCGCCTTGAAGATCGTCGTATCCGCCAGGAAGGTGGTCTTGGTCCCGGTCTCGTCCTCCGGCACATCGCCGACGATCTCCAGATCCGTCACGGGGCGCCCCCTCTCGTAGCGCTGGCGCCAGATGTGCCCCTTCTGCTTGACCTCGATCTCCAGCCACTCGGAGAGGGCGTTCACCGCGGAGGCGCCGACGCCGTGCAGGCCGGAGGCGACCTTGTAGCCGCTGCCGCCGAACTTGCCACCGGCATGCAGGGTCGTCATCACCACTTCCACGGCCGGGCGGCCGGTCTGCGGATGAATGCCCACCGGGATACCACGCCCGTTGTCCTGCACGGTCACCGCGCCGTTCTTATGGATGGTGACCTCTATGCGATCGCAGGCCCCGGCCAGGGCCTCATCGATCGAATTATCCACGATCTCCAGGACGAGATGATGGAGGCCGCGCACGTCCGTCGAGCCGATGTACATGCCCGGCCGACGACGCACCGCCTCCAGCCCCTCGAGTACCTGGATATCGCTGGCATCGTAGTGCTCGTTATTCTTATTTCCGTTTCGTCCTGCCACGGTTGCCTCCAAGTCCTCTTTCACGAAACCGGCCGAACGCGATCACGCCGCTGAAGCTGCCATCGCCGATAACGATCTCGATAGAAGATGATGCTGGCCGCCGCCAGGCCGGTCCCCAAGTAAGCGTTGGCCACGACGCTGACCACAGCACCCGCGGGCCACAGGCTCAACCGCTCCCAAATGATCGAGAACCCGACCATGATGAGCTCGGTCAAGAGCCACAATCCCACGGTGGCCCAGAAATTGCGCCCAACGATGTTCACGCTGCGCCAGATGGCCGTGATCACATTCACGTCGTCCAGGACGATGGCGTCGGCGACGAAGAAGAGCGAGAGAAACATCCACAGCACCAACCAGATCATGACGATCGAGATCGTGCTGATCAGAGCCGTCCCGACGGTAGGTCCCAGCCACATGGCGATCGTGATGGCCGCGGAAAAGGGCACTGCGATCGCCACAAGGATCATCGCTAAGGCGATCAGATAAAGAACCAACTGCAGCCAACGGGAGACGAGGCGTCGTCCGAAGCCCTGCCAATCGGGGCCATCCTCGCGCAGCTGTCCGGCGATCAGGCTCAGGTAAAGCGCGGCGATCAGCAACCCGATCGCGGAGAACACGATGAAGCCGATCGTCGCGACGAGAAAACTCCGGATCTCGACGACACCGCCCCACCCGCCGTCCGGCAACAACACCGCCAGGCTGGGCTGTCCCACCAGCCGGTTGGACAGCAAGAGCAGAAGGTTCATCTCCTGTCCCCCGCTTCCGAGCATCTCCGTCACCAACCGCGTCATGGGCTGCGCGGCCTCGGAACTTCCGGACAGCATCACCCCCTGCCAGAGGGCCAGCATCTGCTCGACCAATGGGCGCACGGACAGTCGTGGCCCTAACCACAGCAAGAGATCCAGAACCACCGGCGGCAGGATCAGCCAGGGATGGCGGGCGACCGCATGAAAGCCTGCTGAGAGGGAGTCGATCACTCCCAAACGTTCTTCTTCCCCACTCATAACCTTCATATTTTACCATGTCAGGCCCTTTAAGCGAAATATGGGGAAGGAAGACGTTCCTGCATCCCTATTTTACCAGAACATTTGTTTTACGTCAAGTAATAAAAGCTCTGATTTCGGGGGATCTCCCCATGGGTGTTGCCGGGGCAGGCAGCGACAGATCAATCCCCCGCCTGGGAAAAGGCCCACAGAACGAGCCCAATCCTTTCCCCACAACGCCTCGCCCGTTTGACAATCCAGCGCCGTAGCGGTAGACTGACCGTAGTCACCTTTTTTGGATGATTATGGAGACTCGATCCCAGAGCACCGCATCCAGGGGGAACGCAATGGCTCGGTCCAACTCGGTCGGCGTACGGGAGCGCAAGAAGCGGGAACGCAAGGAGCGCATCTACCGCGCGGCCCTACAACTCTTCCGGGAGAAGGGGTTCGAGAACACGACGGTAGAGGAGATCACGGACGCGGCACAGGTGGCCAAGGGCACGTTCTTCAACTATTTCCCGACCAAGGAGGCTGTGCTGCTCTACCTTGGAGAACAGCAGCTAGGCGGGCTGCGCGCCCTGGCAGAGCTGCGCGTGTGGGACAACCTCCCCGTCGTCGAGCGCATCAAGCGCCTGCTCTGCTCCCTGGCGGATAGCGCCGAGGAGGATCGGGATCTGATGCGGCTGATGGTAACCCGGGCGCTGCGGGCGGGCGATCTGGTGGCCAACGGCAACGGCCGCTTCGGCCTGCGAGGCATCATGGCACTGCTGATCGCGCAGGGGCAACGCACCGGGGAGTTCCGGGACGACGTCCCGGCGGATGTGTTGGCGGGCCTCATCGAGGCCATGTATTTTCACGAGCTGCTCCAGTGGTGCACCAGCTCCGTCCCCTACGCGCTGAGCCACCGGTTGAAAGACCGGATAGACCTGCTGCTATCCGGTATCGCCCCCCAATCTCGCGTGATGTACTTAGAGCCACGAGCACAGGATGTCCTCTCGAACTGACAGAGCGTGGTCTCGCGCCCCTCTGGGCGATCTGGCTACGGCCCCCCTTACCCCGCTCTCCTGGTCCCTGCTGCGTTCCGCCGGCGATCGCGCCCTGCGCCTCCTCGCGGAGGAACTGGAGCTCCCTCCCCCGCGGGGGACATGGCTCTCCCTGAGGGATGGCCTGCCGGGCGCGAACCTGGACGTGCTGAATGGCTTCGTCAGGTCGCTCCTGGGCACGGACACATGCCTTCCCTGGAGAAGCGGCACGGCACAGCCCGCCAGGACGGGATCCCTGCGCGCCCGGTGGCGCGCGCACAAAGAGCAACAGCGCCGCTTGAAAGCCCTACGGCGCTTCGTGGATCAGCAATCCGATCCATCGAGACCGCAGCGCATCTGGTGGGAACACGTGAAGGCCATGGACTGGATGCAGGCCACCCTTCTCCAGGTGATGGAGGAGGTGGAGACCCGGCTGGCGCGAGCGCTGCGCACCCTTTGGATGGCGGAATGGGGGCTGGCCTGGCTGCAAAGCCTGGGGGGAGCGCCAATCGTCCCCTCGAGCCCGACCGAGGACATGAAGATGTTGAGGCTCCTGCACGCGACCGCGACGGGTGGGCAGGAGATGAGCCTCTTCCTGGAGCGGTATGGGCATCGCGCTGCCGAAGAGCTTGAGCTATCCCACCCGCGCTGGCGAGAGGATGACGCCCCTGTGAGGGCTATCGCCAGAGCGCTGGCGACCGTCCCCACAATCCCGGAAGCGCCCCAGGGAGGAGAATCCCCTCGAAACGAGATCGAAGAGATGGCGGCTGCATTTTGGGCGCTGCGCCTGAACGCCCGCGCGGCGCTGGGATACGTGGCCGACGCCATCCGCGTCTGGACGGTGGCCGCCGCGCAGGAGGGCCTCACAGACGGCCGCCTGCGCGCTCCCCAGGACGTGTTCCTGCTGGAGATCGAGGAGCTGAAGCAGCTCCTGACGGGGGAGTGGAACGTGTCCCGCCGATCGGCGATCCATGACCTGTTAGCTCACCGGAAACGAGCTGCCCCCTTGTCCCCGCTCGATCCACCGGAGGGCCTGCCGCGCACGGGATGGCCCGTATGGGAGGGAACGGTCACCGGGCCGGCACGCGTGCTGCGGCGGTTGGAGGACGGGGAACGCATCCAGCGCGGCGACGTGCTGATCCTCCCCTCCGGCGACCCCACCTGGGGGCTGCTGTTTCCGTTGGCAGGCGGAGTGGTGATCGAGTGCGGCACCCCCTACAGCGCGGCCGCCTTGCTGGCACAGGCATGGCGGCTGCCCAGCGTTGCCCACGTGCCGGGCATCTCGTCCACATTGGGAGACGACCAGATGGTGACCATCGACGGGCCGGTGGTTCATTTTCGTTAGACGCGGCCTCCCCGCTGTGTTATAATCCCCCACGCTCGATAAGGGACCGATATCGGGCGGCAGTTTCCCATCGCCGTCCGCCGAAACCGGGCATCTTTCTCAGAGCATATCTGAGAAATGCTGAAAAGAAGAACCTCCAAGACACGAAGCCCCCAAGAGACGCGAATAGGGAGGCTCTCCCCTCAGCAGGGAGAAATCTGAAGCATTTTCAATACAACCCTTAGCGCCTTAGAACATCTTCGTGTCTTCGTAGTGAATGATCAGACACGCTCTCAGGGAGCTTTCTCCCTACGCGAATAAGCAAGGATTGCGCCCAGGAGGGCGCCAGAGGTGAGATCTCGATGCAGCGGATAACCGCAGAGCGCGGCAGATGGTGGCAGGCCCTCGCGATCGGGATCCTGTTTCTCGTCATCGCGCTGCCCACGCTGCGCTGGCTGATCAACGAGTGGTGGACCAACGACTACTACTCGCACGGCCTGCTGGTGCCGCCGATCGCCGCCTTCTTCGCCTGGCGGCTGTGGCCGGGCATCCGCCGTCGTCCATCCAACATAGGGGTCATCGTGCTGGGGATCGGGGTGACCCTGTATCTGGGGGCACTGGTCAACCGGGCGTACTTCATCGCCAGCTTCGCCCTCATCATCCTGCTGGCCGGGCTGGTGTGGTTCCTGCTGGGGACCCAGGCCCTACGCCGGCTCGCGTTCCCGTTGGGGTTCCTGGTCTTCATGGTGCCCCTGCCCTTCGTCGAGGAGCAGACCCTGCCGTTGGCGCAGTTCACCGGCATGAGCTCCGGCTACCTGCTCCAGCTGTTCGGCGTAAACGTGGTCGTCAACGGCTTCCAGGTCTCCCTGCCGAACGCGAACCTGGTGGTGGGAGCCCAATGCAGCGGCATGCGATCGATCATCGCCCTGTTCACGCTGGTCGCCATCGCCATTTATGTGTTGCGGGGGCCGCTTTGGGGAAAGGTGGTCATGGCCCTGGCGACCGTCCCCATCGCCATCGTGGGCAACATCTTTCGAGTGGCCTCGCTATTGGTGGTCGCAAACATCTGGGGAGCCCAGGCGGGGTTCTCCTTCTACCATGACTACTCCGGGATCGTCTTCTTCCTGACGGCCTTCGGAGCCCTGCTGGCGCTGAGCCGGGTGGTCCAATGCCGAGAGATACGCGACGATATCTGGTAACGCTCTTCATCCTGGCGCTCGCGGCCGCCGGGGTGCTGCTCATCAACCGGGGAGAGATGGTCCTCGGGCGTGAGCTGCTCAGCCGCGGCTACACGTATATCGTGGACATCGACAACTGGCGACGGACGCCGCGAGAGCGCGCCGTGCAGTCCCCATACAACTTCAGCCTGGAGTCCGATCTGAACGCGCTGCCGCTAACCGTGGGGGAATGGCAGGGGCGAGATGTCCCGATGACCAATCTGGAGGCGCTGATCCTGCTGGAGCCGGAGCAATACGTGCAACGGTTGTACAGCCGCCCGGATGGGCGCTACGTGTGGCTAAGCCTGATCGGCAGCCACAAATCGAAGAGCTTCCACTCCCCACAGATCTGCTACACGGCCGATGGCTGGTCCACCGACGCCTCCTCCGAGCCCATCCCTTTACAGGAGGGGGAGATCTACGCGCTGCGCCTGGTCGCGACCAAGCCTCTCACCGAGGATCGACAGACGCACCACGTGGTCTTGTACTTCTACATCTGGCCCAGCACGACGCGCGACAACAGCCAGGGCCTGGTCCTCTTCAAAACCACGTCCCCTCTCTATAACACCGTGGAGGAGACGTTGGAGATGCAGAAGGATTTCATCCGCGAGTTCTTCACCGCGGCACGGCCGTAACTCCTCCCCGGCCATGCCTCCCGCCGCACCCGGATCGAAGGTGCCGGAGCCGCTGAGCCCCCCAGCCCAGGACGAAAGATGCTGAGGGGATCCATTAAGAGAGGCTGATCTGCGAGCCCTCCGGGGTCTTCACCACATCAATGCGCACGGGGAACAGGTCCCGTAATTCCTCGATATGCGTGATTACCAGGATCCGCTTGAAATCATCCTGGACTGACTGGATCGCCTCCACCAGCCGTTGGCGTCCCTGCGCGTCCTGAGAGCCGAACCCCTCGTCGATGAAGAGGGTCTGCAACCGCGTGCCCGCCCTGCGGGCCAGGAGCTTGCTCAATGCAATGCGCAGGGCGAAGTTCACGCGAAAAGCCTCCCCGCCGGAGAACATTTCATATGGCCGTTGCCCGACCTCGTCCTGGATCAGGATATCCAGGGTCTCAACGGTGTTGCCTGTCTTCGTGTCCCGTTGGGTCTGTAGCGAGACGGACATCCGGCCGTCGGTCATGCGGGATAGCAGCCGGTTGGCCTCGTCCTCGATCTCCGGCACGGCCGTCTCAATGATCATCGACTGCAAGCCCCGCTTGCCGAAGGCCTCCCGCAGCTCCTCGTAGATCGTCTGCTCCTCGCGCGCCTTCTCCAGCTCCCGCTGGCGCTCGGCCCGTATCTGAGCCTGCTTCTCACACGTGGCCAGACGTTGCTGCGCGGCGCCCAGGCGCAGCCGGGCCTGCTCCTCCTGCTCCGCCAGCTGGAGCACCACGCGGTCCTGATCCTGCACAGACGCCTCGACATCCGGAAGGTCCCGCACAGCGTCCGCCAGCTCATTCCGACGTCGCCGCTCCTCCTCCAGGGCCCGCGCCAGCGCGTCCCGGCGCTCAGTCAATTGTGCGACCGCGCGCTGCTCGACCTCGATCTGGGCCAACGCCTGCTGCAACTCCTTATAGCGTGCCTCGAAGGGGGCGTACTCCTCGATCCTCATCCTCGCCCGCTCATGGGCGGCCGCGTCATAGCCGATCTCCTCGATCCGTTGAAGGAGGCGGGCCCGAGCGGCCTGCGCCTCCGTCGCGTACTCGCCCCGATCCAGCAGGCCGCGCAGGCGCTGCACCTCCGATTCGGCCTCCGCCAGCCTCTCAGCCGCCTGTTGAGCCTCGCCCAGCGCCTGTTCCGCCTGGGCCAGCCGGCGCTGCCACTGGGCCTGGGTCTTCAGCTCCCGCTCGATCTCCGCCAGCCGCCCTCTCGCCTCCCGCTGTTCGGCCTCCAGGTCCTGGATGCGCTGCGCGTTCTTCCGGAACTCCTCCGCCTTGGCCTTTCCCTCCGCTTCGAAATCGGCCGTCAGCCGCTGGCGGTCGGCGTCCTCCAACGGCTGCCCGCACAGGGGACAGGCCGCTTCCGCCGTCTGTAGGAGATCGATCTTCTCCTTCAGCGCCTCCATCTCCCGCTTCAGCAGATCGTTCTGGGTGCGCAGCGCGGCCGTCTCATCGACCCAGCCGGTGAGGAGCTCGCGCAGCCGCTCTGCCTCCCCGGCCCGCTCCGCCAGCGCCTCTAGCTGCGCCCGGGCCTGCTCGACGGCCTGTCGGCGCTCCTCGATCTGGGCCACCAGCGCCTGCCATTGGGCCACCTGATCTTCCAGCGCCTTCAACTCCGCCTCGATCGACGCGCGGGCCATCTGGATCTCCCCATCCAGATGAGCCTTCTCGGCCTCCAACTGGGAGAGGGCCAGCTGCTTATCCCGCCACGCCCGCTCCTCCGTCTGGGCCTCCTGCCAGGCGCGATATCCCGCCTCGATATTCTCCCGGTCAGAGAGGACCGCCTGCAGCGCCTCCAGACGCCGCCTCCCCTCCGCGAGCTGGCGCTCCAGTTGCTCAAGCTCGGCCTCGCTGCGTTGCAGGCGCTGCGTCAGTCGCTCCAGCTCCTGCTGCTGGTGCAAGAGATCCCGGTGGCGGGTGCGCAGATCGTCCAGTCGGCGCTCCGCCTCTCGCAGCCGGGCGCTCAGGTCGGCCACCTGGCGCGCCGCCTCTCGTTCCTCCGCCTCATACTCCGGTCGGCGGGCGATCTCCTCGTCCAACTGCTGGATCTGCGCCGCCAGTGCCCGCACGATCTCGGCCCGCTCGCGCGCTCGCTCCTTGGCCCGCTCCTCGTACACGTCGTAGATGTCCAGCCCCAGGATGTCGGCCAGCACTTGTTTGCGCTCGCCGGGCCGCTTTGTGGTGAACTCATCCGCCCGCCCCTGCACCAGGAAGGCGGAGTTGATGAAGGTCTCATAGTCCAAATGCAGGATCTCCCGGATGCGCCTCTCCGTAGCCCGCACTGTGGGCTCGCTGATAGACTTGAAGCGCTCCCCGTCCCACACCTGAAACTCCAGCACCGTCTGCCCGCTGCGACGTCCGCGGCCCTTCCGTCGTTTCCGGATCACCCGATAGCGAGTTCCCTCCAGGGAGAACTCCAGCTCCACCTCCATCTCCCGCTCCCCCAGGTGGATCAGCGCATCGTCGCTGGAGGCGCGAGACTTCCCCCACAGGGCCCAGGTCATCGCATCGAGCAGGGCGGATTTGCCATGTCCGTTGTCGCCCGCCAGGCAGGCCACGTGGATCCCTCGGAAGTCCAGCGGAGGCACGTTATCCCGGTAACACATGAAGTTGCGCAGTTGCAGCTTGAGCGGTATCATGAGATCCTCTCATGCTTCGTCCATCGATATCGGCGCGCGCAGGGCGATGCCCGGGGGCTCTCACCACCACGCCAGGAGTGAGATCGCCGGCAGTTTACCACAGGACCAACGAGCCCTCAACTCACACCTTTGCCCGTGTTTCGGTGTTATGAGAGGTGGTGATCGGCAAAGGAGGATACCTGCAAGATGAAACGGGTTGTGAGCATCAGCCTGGGCAGCTCGATCCGGGACAAGCGGGTTGAGCTGGAGTTCATGGGAGAGCGCGTCCTCATCGAGCGCATCGGCTGTGACGGCGACGAGCAGATGGCGCGACGCCTGTACAAAGAGCTGGACGGCAAAGTGGACGCGTTCGGGGTGGGGGGCATTGACCTGAACGTGCGCGTGTTCGACCGCTATTATCCCATTTACGGCGCTCGCAAGCTGATCGCCGACGTGCGACACACCCCCGTCGTCGACGGGGACGGCGTACGCCGGATCGTGGAACGACAGCTCGCCCAACACGTGGAGTCCCAGATCGGCGACGAGATCCAGCCGAAGCGGGTTATGATCACGACCGCGGTGGATCGGTTCGACATGGCGCTCTCCTTCCACGAGGCGGGATACGAGGCCACTTACTGCGACTTCATGTTCGCGCTGGGCTTGCCCATCCCGATCCACTCCCTGCGCTCGCTTCGTATCCTGGCGGCCCTCCTCCTGCCGGTCCTGGGACGTCTGCCGCTGAGCATGTTGTATCCCACCGGCGCCAAGCAGCAAGAGATCGTCCCCAAATTCGGCCGCTGGTATCAGTGGGCCACCGTCATCGCCGGTGATTTCAACTACATCAAGCGACACATCCCCGACCGCCTGGACGGGAAGGTGATCGTCACTAACACCACCACCGAGGCGGACATGGACCTCCTGCGCGATCGGGGCGTGAAGTACCTGGTGACCTCTACCCCCCGGCTGAACGGCCGCACCTTCGGCACCAACGTGATGGAAGCACTCCTGACGGCGTTGGCCGGCAAGGGACGCCCGCTGACACACGAGGAGCTGTTGGAGATGATGCGGCACGTGGACATCACCCCGACGGTCACCCGCCTCAACTGAGCAGGCTCCGGGGAGCAAACGAAACGGGCGATCCGTGCACGGATCGCCCGTTCTCATGCGGCCGTCTGAGAAGGCTAGAACCCCTGGAGTCGGCTGAGATCCGCGATGCCGTCGGGGAGCGCCGCCACATGCTGAACCAGCCCCAGCCGAGCGGCCCGCAAGTCCGGGTCCTCCGCCATAACCAGGATGTCGGTGAAGAACGCGTTGATGGGATCCTTCAGCATACGCAGCGCGGTCGCCAATTGGGCCACGTCCCCCTCGGGCGAGACCCACTCGCGGGCGGCCAGATAAGCCTGGTATAGCGCCTGCGCGCTGGGCTCCGTCAGCCGATCCGGCTGCAGGGGATAACGCTCCTGGATGTCCCGTACGATGCGCTTGCACCGGGCGTAAGCGATGAGCAGTTCGCCCCAGTCGGGCTCCTCTACCAGCTCCGCCAGATCCTGGACGGTGCGATAGGCTCGGTACGGATCGTCGCCGCGCTCCGCCAGCACGGCATCCACCACATCGTATCGGTACCCTTCGTCCAGGAGCCAGGCCCGCAGGCGGCCCTCCACGAACGCGGCCGCCTCCTCGATGTGCTCCTCCGTCGCCTCTACCGGCAGGAGCCTCGCGGCGGCCTGCAGCCCCGACCGCAAGGAGAAGGCACGCTGGTGCCCGATCAGGATCTGGATAAGCCCCAGCGCCGCCCGCCGTAATCCGAAGGGGTCGGCCGCGCCGGTGGGCGCCAGACCCACGGCGAACAGGCCCGCCAGGCTGTCCAGCCGGTCGGCCACGGCCAACAGCGTGCCGATGGGGCTCTCTGGGAGCTGATCACCGGCGAAACGAGGGCGATAATGCTCCTCGATGGCCCAGGCCACCTCCTCCGGCTCACCGCTGTGCAGGGCGTAGTACCGCCCCATGATCCCCTGCAAGCTGGTCATCTCCACCACCATGCTGGTGACCAGGTCCGCCTTGCAGAGGTAGGCGGCGCGCTCGGCCAGCTCCTGGGATCTCGGATCCAGCTTCCATACCGGCCCCAGCCACTTCACCAGCTCGATCAGCCGGTCCGATTTGTCCAGCATGGAGCCCAGCTTCTCCTGGAAGGTGAGCGTCGCCAGGCGCGGCCGGTAGCTCTCCAACGGCTGCTCGCGATCATGGCGCCAGAAGTAGGCCGCGTCGGCGTAGCGAGCTCGCAGCACATCCTCATATCCCTGACGCACAAGGTCCGGGTCATCCGGCTTCCCATTGGCCACCGTGATGAATCGAGGGAGGATCCTCCCGGTCACCCGGTGCACCACGGGGAAATAGCGCTGATGCTTCTTCATGACCGTCATCAGCACCTCAGGCGGCAGGCTCAGATACGTCTCCTCAAAGCCGCCCATCAGTGCGAAGGGAGTTTCCACCAGATCGGTCACCTCGTCCAGCAGGGCCGGATCATCGGGGATCTGTCCATCCACCTCGGCGGCCAGCTCGGTGATCTGCGTCATCACAAGCTGTCGCCGGGCGGAACGATCCACCAGGATGTCCGCGTCGGCCATCACCCGCCAATACTCCTCCGCCCGCTCGATGGTCAGCGAGGGCGACCCATGCATCCGCAACCCCCGCGTGGTGCGTCCGCTGCGCACCTTCGCATATTGGAACGGAATAACCTGCTCGCCAAACAGGGCGACGATCCAGCGGATCGGTCGAGGGTAGGCAACGCCGTCCGAGTCCCAGCGCATGGTCTTCTCAAACCGCAGCCCGGCGATCAGGCGCGGTAGCATGTCGCGAAGCACGTCCACGGCCGGTCGCCCCGGCTCCACCTTGACGGCGAAGACGTACTCGCCGCCTTCCGTCTGGCGCCGCTGCAGGCTCTCCACGGGGACTCCCTGCCGTCGGGCGAATCCCTCCGCCGCCTTCGTCGGATTCCCTTGGTCGTCGTAGGCCACGCGGGCTGGAGGTCCCTTGATCACCTGCTCGGACTCGGCCTGCCGCCCGGCCATCCCTTTGACATAGAGCACCTGCCGCCGCGGTGTGGCCGTGACCACCATGTCCTCATACTCCAGGCGCGCCTCGCTCAACAGGCGTCGGGCCAGATCCGGCAACTGCTCCAGGGCAGAGGCCACATCCCCCACGGGCAGCTCCTCCGTGCCGATCTCCAGCAACAGATCCGCTCGATCCACCTCCATCGCCTGTTCCTGCTGGGCCTCCGCCTCCACCGCGGGCGCCTGAGTCTCGGCGGGAACCTCCCATGCCCCCAACAGGGGATACTCCAGGCGCTCTCGCTGCTCCAGGTAGGCCTGAGCGATCTCGCGCGCCAGATCTCGCATACGGGCGAAGTAGCTGGCCCGCTCGGTGACGCCGATGGCGCCGCGAGTGTCCAGCAGATTGAACGTGTGGGAGCAGCGCAGCACGTAATCGTGCGCGGGGACCACGAGCTTGTGCGCTAAGGCGTTGCGAGCCTCGGCCTCAAAGAGATCGTACATCTCCTTCAGCCGCTCCACATCGGCCACATGGAAGGCGTAATGGCAATGCTCGATCTCCTGTTGGCGCAGGATATCGCCATAGCTTAGCCGCCCGTCCCAATCCAGCGCCCACACCTCTCGTGCGCCCTGCAGGAACATGGCGATGCGCTCCAGCCCATAGGTGATCTCCACGGCGACCGGATCCAGGGACACGCCGCCCGCTTGCTGGAAATACGTGAACTGGGTGATCTCCAGCCCGTCCAGCCACACCTCCCAGCCCAGCCCCCAGGCTCCCAAAGCAGGCGAGGCCCAGTTGTCCTCCACGAACCGGATATCGTGCTGATGACGATCGATGCCGATCGCCTCCAGGCTCTCCAGGTAGAGCTCCTGCGGGTTGCCCGGGTCCGGCTTCAAGATCACCTGATATTGGAAATGCATCTGCATGCGATTGGGATTCTCGGCGAAGCGCCCATCATCAGGGCGATAGGATGGCTCCACATAAGCGACGTTCCACGGCTCGGGCCCCAGGACGCGCAGCACCGTCGCCGGGTTCATCGTCCCCGCGCCCACCTTCTCGCTGTACGGCTGCCAGATGATGCACCCACGCGAGGCCCAGAACCGCTCCAGCCTCATGATGATCTCTTGGAAGGTGATCCCTTCTCGTCCCATACGTTCCTCTCCATGAAAACGCCGGCCACGCGTGGCCGGCGGGATCTCGCACATCGTCTCAGCAGATGATGCCCTTACACAGCCTCGCGTTTCCCTCGTTCGCACAGCCGCAGAGCCCCCGCGCGGGCGCCCTGCGGCCCCAGACCGCCGCCCGAGAGGCCAATGCCCATGTGATCGCCTCGATAGCGCACTCACTCGTCTCCTTTCAGGCGAGCCCGCATGCGCTCCTGAGCTTCCAGATAGCGGGCCAGCTCAGGGGCGCCATCCTCCACGCGGTAACGGCGATCCGCTTTGATCTGTCCGGCCCGCAAAGCGGCCTCGACATCGATTCCGCACTGGTAGGCCAGCTTGAACAGGAACACGAAGAGGTCGGACAACTCCTCCGCCAGGGCCTCCTGGACCCGCGCCTCATCCTCCGCGGGCTTGTACCCCTCCCACTGCAGCACCAGACGGGCCACCTCGCCCATCTCCTCCAGGGCGTGCACCAGCGTGTGGCTGGGCAACACCCGATCCCAGCCGCGTGCCCGATCCCACTCCTCCAGCCAGCGCTGATATTCTGAGATATGCATCAGGCCGCCCACCCCATCTGGCGTCGCAGCGTCCACAGGAAATCGACCGATTGCAGGTTGCGCTCCAGCACATAGACGATGTAACGATAGAGCAGGCGCTCCACCTCCGTGCGCAACTCCGGCCTCAGGTTCAGGCGACGCACCAGATCGTACTCTCGCGTCTGAATGAAGCGCAACACCTTCAGCACATTGACGGACAGGGGCTGCGCCTTCGCATTCCCCTCCCCACAGCGGGGGCAGAGAACGCCCCCGTCCTCCAGGCTGAAGTAGTTCATCACAGGCTCCAAGCTCGCCCGGCACCGCACGCAGACGAAAAGCTGCGGCTGGTATCCGGCTAGCGAGAGCAGCCGCAATTCGAAGAAACGAACGACCAGATAGGGATCGTCCGCTTCGCATAGGCGCGACAGGGTCTCCCGGGTCAGATAGAAGACAGGACGGCTCTCGTCCTCCTCCTCCATGAACCGATCCACCAACTCGGCGATGTAATATGCATAGGTCGTGCGCAGCAGGTCGTGGCGTAGCGGACGGTACGCCTCGATCGTCTCCGCCTGCGTGACGATGTCCCACGTGCGCCCTTTGGCCACCAGCAGGGTGCTATGGGTGAACAGCTCCACATGCCCGGCCTTGCGGCTCAGGACTTTCCGGACCCCCTTGGCCAGGAGTCGCAGCTTCCCCCGTTCGGCTGTAAACACCGTCAGCAGGCGATCCGCCTCGCCCATATCGGAGCGACGCAGGATGATGCCATCCACCCGGTAAAGCCGCTGCCTGCGCTGATCCATAGGCCCGCCCTACTTCGCACGGACGGTATTGTAGCGATACGGTCGCGCCCAGTTCTTCGCCATCTTCGCCTGGAAGAGCGCCTCGGCGTCCACCCCCATGGCGGAAAGCATGTGAAAGATGCGGATGATCGCGTCGATCAGCTCCTCCCCGACCGCCTCCAACGGCTCGCCCTTCTTATAGGCGTCCGTGGCCTCGCTCACCTCCGTGTGGATCAGGGCCAGCATCTGCCAAAACTGATCCGGATCGGAGGAGAAGCCTTTGGCATCGCAGAGAGCGCGCACCTGGCGCACGTAATCGTTCAGGTCGTGACGTTCGGCCAATGGATCCCTTCCCAGGCGAGAGGTGGGGAGATTATACCACCGGCATAGGGTCCCCGCAAACAAATCGCCGGGGGAGAGCCCCGGCGGCCTTCAATCCTCGGTCACGATGTCCTCCGGACGGAATCGATCCGGAAGCAAATCCTCGACCGTCGTCTCTCTGAAATTCCCCTGCAGGTCCGCGATGATGATCCGCATCTCCGGTGCGAACTCGGCCATGACTTGCCGACAGAGGCCACAGGGGCTCCCGCCGTTCAGCGTCACCACGGCCAGGGCATCGAAATCCCGTTCTCCCTCCGACACGGCCTTCCACAGCGCCACACGCTCGGCGCAGACCGTCGCGCCGAAGGAGGCGTTCTCGATGTTACAGCCCGTAAAGATGCGTCCGGAGCGGGTACGCACGGCCGCGCCCACGGCGTAGCCGGAGTAAGGGGCGTGAGCATGCTCACGCGCGTCCCGCGCCGCCCGGATCAGCGCCTGATCAGAGCGTTGAGTCATCGGAAGATCAGGAACGAGAGGAGAGCGGGAGCGTCAGAAGAGGGCTTGTCCGAGTTGGATAGCGGGCGCTCTCGCCGGACCCGCACCCTCTCGATGCGCTGTCCATCCACCGAGAGGACCTCCAACGTCACGCCATCGAACGGGATGATGTCCCCGCGGACGGGGACCCGCCCCAACTGGCTGTAAATGAAGCCACCCAGGGTATCCCCTCCCTCACTGGGCAGCTCGATGTGCAATCGCTTGTTCACCTCGTCCAGGTCCACGCGAGCGTTGAAGATGAACTCGGACTCGCTGATCTCCTCCACGAAGGGCTGTTCAGAGTCATACTCATCCTGGATCTCGCCCACGATCTCCTCCAGGAGGTCCTCGATGGTCACCAATCCCGCCGTCCCCCCGTACTCGTCGACCACGATCGCCATGTGCACCCGGCGCTGTTGGAGCTCCTGAAGCAGCTCGTCCACCTTCTTGGTCTCCGGGACGAAGTAAGCCGGCCGCAAGATCTCTCGGATCTCGACGTCGGTCCGCCCCTCCGCGAAGTAGCGCAGGAGATCCTTGGCATAGAGTAGCCCGATGATGTTGTCGATGTTCTCCTGGTAAACGGGGATACGGGAGTGTCCGGCCTCCAGGATGACCTTGACCGCCTCATCCAGCGAGGTCTCCTCGTCGATGGCGACGATGTCGATGCGGGGGACCATGACCTCCCGCACCAGCGTCTCCCCGAACTCGAAGATACTGGCGATCATCTCCTGCTCCTCCTGCTCGATCATCCCCTCCTCCTCGCCGGCCTGGAGCAGGAAGCGCAGTGTCTCATAATTCAGGAACGCATCCCCTTCCGCATCCTCCGCATGGGCCCCGCGCGCCCACCGGGCCAGCCGCTGCAACGGCCAGGTGATGGGCCACAGCAGGTAGCTAAGCCATCGAATCAGCCCGAACGCCCGCAGGACGGTTCGCTCCGATGCCCGGGATGCGATTCCATTGGTGAGGATGTGGATGATGAGCAGGACCAGGGCCGTCGCGGCGACGGCGATCACCGTGAAGAGTCCGCTGGGGCGGATCCGCCAGCTCAGCCACACGGCCGCGCCGGCTCCCATGATCGCCGCCAGCACCCGGAGGACAGAGAGGGTCATCAGGTAACGTGTGGGGTTCGCGAACAGGGTCTCTATCGCCTCGGAATCCTGAATATCCCCCTCCAATAGCTGCTTCACACGAAGTCGCCCCATTACCGCCAGTGCCACTTCCGCCCAGGCGACGAAGGCCGAAGCCCATAGTGCGATGAGCCAGATGGCTAACGCGCCAGTAGAACCATCGTCCATCTTGAAACGCCTCGCTTTGCTCCTTCCAGATCAGATCGAACTTGAACGTTCCCGTTTCTTCTTCACGCGTGCCGGCACTCCATAGGCCAACTCACCTTCAGGGATGTCATGGGTGACGACAGAGCCCGCCCCCGTCCTGGCGCCCCGGCCGATCCGAACGGGTGCGATCAGCAGCGTGTCGCTCCCGAGGAAAACGTCATCCCCTATCTCCGTTGGATGCTTGCGCTCCCCATCATAGTTACAGGTGATCGTCCCCGCCCCGATATTCACGTTCGCGCCCACCTGCGCATCCCCCAGATAGCCGAAATGTCCCATCCGGGTTCCAGGGCCCAAATGACTGTTCTTCACCTCGCCGAAGTTGCCCACATACACGCCGCTCTCCAGATGGGCGCCCTGGCGAAGGTGGGCGTACGGCCCCACCGCGCTGTCCTGCTCCATCACCGCCTCCTCCACCACCGAGGCGAACACACGGCATCGGTCGCCGATCCGGCTATCGCGGATCACGGCGTTGGGGCCGATCTCGCATCCCTCGCCGATGGAGGTCTCCCCGCGCAGATGGGTATTCGGGTGGATCACCGTGTCCCGGCCGATCTTCACCGTCTCATCGACGTAGGTCACATCCGGGGCGATGAAGGTGACCCCCTCCAGCATCCAGCGCTGGTTGATCCGACGCCTCACGATCGCCTCCGCCCGGGCCAGGTGGATGCGATTGTTGACGCCCTGCA
Source organism: Chloroflexota bacterium (assembly GCA_013152435.1). Lineage (NCBI taxonomy): Bacteria > Bacillati > Chloroflexota > Chloroflexota bacterium. The sequence continues at coordinate 85,132 of JAADGJ010000037.1, forward strand.
CCTCCTCGACATCATGGATCGTGTACGCCAGGACCTGTTGTCCCTCGTCCGATGCCATCCCGATCAGGTCGGTCAGGTAGTACTCGCCCACCGGGCTGAGCGACAGCCGGTCCAGATGCTCCCACAGCCAATCCTCACGGAAGCAGTACACGCCGGCGTTCAGCTCGCGGATCTGAAGCTGCTCCGGGGTCGCCACCTTCTCCTCGACGATCCTCAGGATGCGCCCGCTCTCGTCACGAAGCACCCGCCCGAACCCCATGGAGTCCTCGCTGATGACGGTGAGGATCGTCATCGGCCCATCATTGGTCGCCTGCATCTCCACCAGGCGTCGCAGCGTCTCGGCGCGCAGCAAAGGCATATCCGCGTAGCAGACCAGGATATGCCGCACCTGGCCCTCCAGGACGGGACGGGTCTGAGCGACGGCATGGCCGGTGCCCAACTGCTCCGGCTGGACCACGTACGTCACGCTCTCTCCAAGCTCCGCGCGCACGGCGTCCGCCCCGACGCCGATCACAACCACAGGGGGACGATCCGTCAGACCGGCGGCATGATCCACCACGTAACGGATCATGGGCTTGCCCGCGATGGGGTGCAGCACCTTGGGGAGTGATGAGCGCATGCGGGTTCCCTGGCCAGCCGCCAGGATCACAACGGCCAGATCGTGTGTCATCGTGAGAGCTCCTGATAGGGATGTGATCGCGATAAAAGGAAAAGCCAGGCGAAGCGGTTATGGAGCATAGGGACCACCTCGCCTGGCTGAAAGCTCGAATCGCCGAGGTCTTAGATCATCATAAGCGGCATAATAACTAGAGGAGGGATCCTCCTCTGTCAAGGTCTCGCACCCGGCAGTGCAAGGGATCACGGTTTGACCAAGCCTATCGCTACAAGTACTCATAGATGGGTAAAAGGGCCCTACCTATCCTGATAAACCTCGCATAGCCATCCCTGGGGGAGGGAATCACCCTCCAGGGCATGAAAAAAGCTCTGTTGGCAACGACCTACTCTCGCAGGGGCTCGCGCCCCCACTACCATCGGCGCTGGAGGGCTTAACTTCCAGGTTCGGGATGGAACTGGGTGTACCCCCTCCGCTCAAGTCACCAACAGAGCTTTTCTGCAGTTGGAAACGATAGGTTCTCAATTTGCGATTAACTCACTGGAGAACCGAATAGGATATGAAGTTCAATTGCTGCGATCTCGCGTGGAGTAAGCCCTCGTGCATTAGTACGGCTCGGCTAAACACATTGCTGTGCGTACACCTGCCGCCTATCGAACCGGTAGTCTCCCGGTGCACTTACTCCCTTAACGGGATGGGGGATCTCATCTTGGGGGGGGCTTCCCACTTAGATGCTTTCAGCGGTTATCCCTTCCAGACATGGCTACCCAGCGATGCCCCTGGCGGGACAACTGGCACACCAGCGGTCTGTCCACCCCGGTCCTCTCGTACTAGGGGCAGCTCCCCTCAAATCCCCTACGCCCGCAGCGGATAGAGACCGACCTGTCTCACGACGGTCTGAACCCAGCTCGCGTACCGCTTTAATGGGCGAACAGCCCAACCCTTGGGACCTACT
>JAADGJ010000038.1 GCA_013152435.1 Chloroflexota bacterium
GGTCGTGTGGGTGCCTGGTCCGCAGGAGGATTCCTGATGATTCGCCCCCTTTTCCCCCCTTTTTGTTGTAAACGTATTTCAGGACTTGACAAGGTCTCCTCCACACCTCCCCCTGTGGAGCTGGTAGCTAAGGGAGTCCCTCAGACATCTTACCGGTAAATTTTCAAACGCGCTGACGGCTGGAGCGACGTGAAGTAGTGGGGGAGAGGGTGGGTGTGAACGTACACGAGATTCTGCGGCGGTTCGATCTGCGGCCCCGGAAGGGGATGGGGCAGAACTTCCTGGTCGATGAGGCGCATCTGGACCGCATCGTGGCGGCCGCGGAACTGACCCCCGATGACGTGGTGCTGGAGATCGGCCCGGGTCTGGGCACGCTGACCGTCCGGCTGGCGGAGGTGGCCGGGTTCGTCGTGGCCGTGGAGCTGGACGAACGGATGTTGGCCGTGTTGGAGGAGACGCTGGCCGGACGTTCCAATGTGCGGGTGATCCATGGGGATGTCCTGGCGCTTGATCCCGCTCGCCTCATCGAGGAGGCGACGGCCGAACGTGCCCCCTCGCAGCCCCCAAGCTACAAAGTCGTCGCCAACCTGCCGTACTACATCACCTCGGCTGCCGTGCGGCACCTTTTGGAGGCACGCGTGCCCCCAGCGTTGCTGGTCCTCACGGTGCAACGAGAGGTGGCGCAGCGTATGGCCGCGCGGCCGCCACATATGAGCCTGCTGGCGGTGAGCGTGCATTTCTATGCGAATGTCGAGATCGTAGATCGGATCCCGGCGGGCGCGTTCTATCCACGTCCTAAGGTCGACTCGGCTGTGGTGCGGTTGCGGCGACGTGTGCAGCCAGCGGTGCCTGTGGAAGATGTGCGCTGGTTCTTTCGTGTAGTGCGGGCAGGCTTTAGTCAGCGGCGCAAGCAGTTGCGTAATGCCCTGGCGGCCGGGCTGCATCGGCCTTCTGCGGAGGTCGCTGCTGCGTTGCAGTCGGTGGACATCGACCCTCGCCGTCGGGCGGAGACGCTCTCGCTGGAGGAGTGGGGGCGATTGGCGCGAGCATTGGCTCCTTCGACCGATTAGGCTGGAGATCATGCGACTCGGCCTTAGAGCGCGTCTGAGAGTGTGTCTGAGAGATGCCGTTACCCCTGCTATGGGGAGGCCTGGAGGGGCGAAGCCTCTCCGGAAAGGGCCCTTCTCCCGCCTTCGACCTGCCCGGCCGCGGCCTGGGTCCTTCGGGAAGGGCCGAGAAAGGCAGGTGCAGGCCGGAAGAGTGGGTTTCCCGTTGCCTCTGCTATCACGCTCTTGCATGACGCCGGTGGGGGGGCTTGCGGCTGCCCTCGGGCATTCACAAGAGGTGTCTTTGAAAGAACCCCGGAACCTCGAAGGTTCCGGGGTTCTTTCGACTGAACGCCTGGATAGCGGATTTCGGGTAGTCACGTCGCTATCCTGTTGCGCAAACCGCCTAGAATTTGAACAGGTCCAGGCTCAAGTACTTCACCCCGCTGTCCGGCAGGAGCGCCACGATGACGCCTCGTTCTAGCTCATGGCCGACCTGGAGCGCCGCATCCACTGCGGCGGCGGCTGAGAAGCCGACGAAGAGCCCTTCCTCCTGTGCCAGCCGCCGCGCCATCTCCCGGGCGCGCTCGCTTTCGATATGGATCGTGCGGTCCGGCAGCGTCGGATCGTAGATGCCGGGCACGATGGACGTCGCCATGTACTTGAGCCCCTCGATGACCTGCAGATCATCGGCCGGTTCCACCGCGATGAGTTGCACCCGGGGGTTGTATGCCCTCAACCGCCGGCCGACCCCCATGAGCGTGCCCGATGTCCCGACGCCAGCCACGAAGTGGGTCACCCGCCCCCTGGTTTGCTCCCATATCTCGGGCCCGGTCGTGTCGTAGTGGGCCTGCCAGTTGGCCGGGTTGTTGTATTGATCGGCGTAGAAATACCGCTCGGGCGCCTCGGCCACGATCTGTCGCACCAGTCGAATCGCCCCGTCGGCTCCCTCCATGGGGTCGCTTTCGATGACCCGGGCCCCGTAGATGCGGGCGAGCTGGCGGCGTTCCTGGGTGACGTTGGCCGGCATGACCAGCTCCACCTGATACCCCTTGACCGCCCCGATCATGGCATAGGCGATGCCCGTGTTGCCGCTAGTGGCGTCGATGATGATCTTCTCCGGCGTCAGTCGCCCGTCTCGCTCCGCCTCCTCGATGATGCGCAGCGCCGGACGGTCCTTAACGGAGCCGCCCGGGTTGGCCCACTCCGCCTTGACGTACAGCTCGACCGCGGGGGGAAGGTCCCGGGTGATGCGCGTGAGCCGGAACATGGGCGTGTTGCCGATGTAGTCCAAAATCGTCATGTCGGCGGGGAAGGCCCCTGGCCTACGGCTCATCCCATTCGTTTTGATCCGCTCCATCACGTGAACTGGTGACATGGTCTCCCTCACTCTCCTTCGTGAGAAGGGTGTTGTGGTCTGCTAGCGGCCATTCCCTGCCGCCGCCGGTTGCCTTGAGGGGAGCCCACAGAATTGCTCGTAGTCGATCAGCTCGGTTACGGTGGGATGCTCGCCGCAGACGGGGCACTCCTCGTCCCGTCGAATCCTCAGCGTCCGGAATGTCATGTCCAGCGCGTCGAACATCAGTAGCCGGCCGATCAGCGGTTCGCCGATCTGCAGGATGTATTTGATCGCCTCGATAGCCTGGAGGGACCCGATGATGCCGGGCAGGACGCCCAGCACGCCCGCCTCGGCACAAGACGGTACCTCACCTGGGGGTGGGGGATCAGGATAGATGCAGCGGTAGCAGGGACCGCCTTGCGTCGTGTCGTACAGGGTCACCTGTCCCTCGAAAATGAAGATGCTGGCGTCGACCAGCGGCTTCCCCAGCAGCACACAGGCATCGTTCACCAGGTACCGGGTGGGGAAGTTGTCCGATCCGTTCAGGATGATGTCGTACTCTTGGAGGATGTCCAGCGCGTTGCTGGAATCCAGGCGCACCCGGTGGGGGATAACCTGCACGTCCGGGTTGATCTCCTTGAGCGTGTCGATGGCGGACTCCACCTTGGGGCGGCCGATATCGCTGTGGCCGTGCAGGATCTGGCGCTGTAGGTTGGACAGGTCGACCTCGTCGAAGTCTACGATGCCGATGGTGCCGACGCCGGCGGCCGCCAGATAGAGCGCCGCCGGTGAGCCCAGCCCTCCTGCGCCGATCAGTAGTGCCTTCGACTCCAGCAATCTGAGCTGACCCTCCTCGCCGATCTCCGGGATCAGGATATGGCGGCTGTAGCGGGTGCGCTGTTCCTCGTTGAGGACGCGAGGGACCACAAAGGGGAGCCCGCTGTTCTTCCACTGCGTGAACCCGCCGGCCATGGAGTAAACGTTTGTGTATCCCATGGCCTTCAGATCACGAGCGCCCAACAGGGAGCGCACGCCGCCCGCGCAGTAGACGACGATGGGCGCGTCCCGATCTGGCTGGATCTCCTCGATGCGCAGCTCCAGGAAGCCGCGTGGCACGAAACGGGCGCCGGGGATATGCCCCTGGACCCACTCGTCCCGCTCCCGGATATCCACCAGCGTCAGGGGCTCTCCCGCATCGAGGCGACGCTTCACCTCGTATACGTCGAGCTCTGGCACCTGCGCCCGGGCCTGTGCCAGGATCTGATCACGCGTCAGCCGGCCCTGCGGGGTGGCGGCGGGCTCCGCGGTCGTCTCCGTGGCGGTCGACGTGAGCGGCAGTCCACATGGCCCCACGGGCGCGTCTTCGGTCTGGGCCGTGACGGGCTGGGGTTCCGTGACGCCGTGGCGCCGACTCCACTCGGCCCACGAGCCCTCATAATTGCGCGTCTTCTCGAATCCGGCCAGTCGCAACGCCCAGTAGGTGTGAGCGCTGCGGGCCCCCGACTCGCAGTACACCACGATCTCCTTGTCCGGCGTGATGCCCGCCTCTGCGAACCGGTGGCGTAGCGTCGTGGCGTCGAGGAACCGCGGCACATCCCCGGTTGTAACGTTGTCCTCCCAATTCAGGTGGATTGCGCCGGGTAGATGGCCTCGCTCGTATTCCTGAGGCGTTCGCGTGTCCACCAGGATCACGCCCGGGTGTCCCAAATGCGCCTCGATCCAGTCGATGGTCGCGATCTTGCTCTCGTCTGGCTGGGCGTGATACTCCTTTGGCGAAAGGCGTGGTTCGTCCGTGCTCACCTCGCCTCCGGCCTCCAGCCAGGCCTGCCATCCTCCGTCCAGCAGATACACTTCCCTCTGGCCCCAGTAGTCCAACAGCCAGGCGATCTGCGCCGCCAGCGGCCCTCCTGAGTCGTCGTATACCACGACCCGGTCATCCCGGGAGAGCCCAAGCCGGCCGAGGATGGCCTCGCCGGTGGCTTGTGGCACCAGCTTGCCCGGTATGCCATCGATCGTGGTGAAGAGCTGCCGGGTGTCCAAATGGACCGCTCCCGGGATGTGGCCCCATGGATAGCCGGACTCGATCTGCTCCAGCGTGGGGCGTACGTCGATGATCCGCAGATCGGGATCCTTCAGATGCTCCTTTAACCACTCCGCTGTGATCAAGAAACCTTTTGCCTTTTCAGGCATGGCTCATGCTCCTCATATCTGGTGTTCTCGCTTCGCTCGATTAGCGCGCCCAATCCAGGCGAGGATCCGTATCGCAACGGCCCGTGCCGTCGCGTCGGCGGCATGGCGCCGGGCCTTCTGTATGTCTCTCGTCATCCGCCGGCCATAGCGGGCACAATGGAGATCTTGTCGCTCTCGGAGACCGGGGTGTTCTTGCCCTGCAAGGTGCGGATCTCGTCCTCGTTCACATAGACGCTGAGAAAGCGCTTGATCTCGCCGTTTTCATCCAATAGACGGTCCCGAAAGCCCGGGAATTGCCGCTCCAGGTCCTCGACGATCTCCAGGACGGTCTGACCGGATGCCTGGACCCGTGATTGGCCGCCGGTGAGGCGACGTAGTGGAGTCGGAATGTAAACCGTGACCATGGTTGTCCTCCTGTGTTGAAAGTTGGATTCTCGTGCAAAGAAAAACGGGACTCATCCTGATAGCGAAAAGCTATGCGATGAGTCCCGCACAAACGCTTGGTACGACCGGCCTGATGATGTCCCGGTGATGGGGCCTTGTCCTGATCGTTGAACGGCCGGAAGAGAGACGTATTGATTTTTATGTATCCATATGCGACACGGGTTTGCCCAAGCTGGCGTGACTCATCGCCTCTGCCGATAGGCGGGGCAACCGCATCGTACACCAGGCTCTTCCCTGGGACGATCGATTGCTCCCGCTATGGACAGATGCACGTAAACGACATCAGCGATTGCCAGCCTTTTGACTGGAGGGCGAAACCCATTCGCATACGTATTCCTTACGGATCTCTTTCCTGGATCTGGGGGGTGTGATGAACACACACCCGACGCGCTTCAGACTACCGACATTATATGCCTTCGGGAGATATTGTCAAATCGAGTTGTGGAAATCTCCCAATTGAGATCGTGGCCCTCTCACCCATATCGTCCGAACTCGTAGGCGGCCTCCAGCATGGCCTCCACGTTCTCCGGCGGCACATCGGCCATCACGTTGTGCACCTGGTTCCAGACGTATCCTCCGCCGGGCATGAAGATCTCCAGCCGGCGCCGTACATCCTCTCGCACCTCCTCGGGCGTGCCGTGGGGCAGGATGTGTTGCGTGTCGCAGCCGCCGCCCCAGAAGGTGAGGTCCCTCCCGAACTCCCGCTTGAGCCGTTCGGGGTCCATGCCCTCCGCGCTGGTCTGGACCGGGTTCAGGATCTCCACCCCGGCCTCGATCAGGTCGGGGATCAGATCGTAGATGCTGCCGCACGAATGCAGGAAGATATGGGCGTCGCCCTGCTCCCGAGCGTATTGGTAGATGCGCTTGTGGCGTGGCAGGAACAGCTCCCGGTACATCTCCGGCGACATCTGCGGCCGGGTCTGCATGCCCAGGTCATCGCCAACGACCAGGACCTGCACATAGCCGCGCACCTTGGGCAACAGGCGGCTCAGCGTCTCCAGATGCAACTCGGTGAGGCGATCCAGGAACCGGCCCAGCTTGCGCTTCTCGGCGGCCATGTAGATGTACGTGTTCTCCATGCCGAAGAGCCACTGGCACCATTCGAACAGGTTGCAGCCGATGGAGAGGGAGATGGCGTAGTCGGTGTTCTCATAGAGATGGCGGGCCACCCGGCCGATCTCGTCCAGCCACTCGTCGGTGAGAGGGCGGTCGAACGGCGGGGAGGGTAGCGCGGCCCAGATGACCTGCGCCATCTTCTCCTCGAGCGGCTCATAGTTGTCGAGGCCGTCGGGGCCGGCCAGCGGCCAGTACGCCTGGTCGATGTACAGGGAATCTTTGGGCATCCTCCCGATGACCGTCCCACCAGCGTCTTTGATCACCCAGGCGCCGTTCTCCCGCTCCGGCTGGAACCAGTCGGGCACCATGGCCGGCGAGCCATCGGGCAGCGTCCAGGGCTTCCATTGCGCGGGCCCCGTCGTCGCCCGCCCGAGGTCGATCGCATCCACGTGGAATCGCTCCAGGAACCAATCCTCGGGCTGGGCCAATTGCTGCACCAGGTCGTAGACGAACGTCGTCCCCTCTCCGATGCCCAGATGAGCCTTCAGCCGGTTGTAGGCGATGGCCATGATGCCGGTCGACCGCATGGACCCTTGGTCGATGGGAACCCGATCCGGTTCTTTGTGGGCGATGGCGGCCAGAACCCGCTCACGGGCGTTCATTGCCTCCTCCTTGTGGCGTATATGAGACACCCTTATTCTACCATATGACGGCCGTTCGCTCATATCTCGTCCGAGGTTCATATGGGCGCCCGCCACCGTTGAGCTCTCTTCTCTCGAGCCCGGGAGAAGGAGGTCTGGGGGATGAGGGCCGTTGAAGAATGTTTGACAGCGAATCGCCACTGGGATACGATGCGCCTGTGCGTGATCTCTGGAACATGGAGGGAACCATGGGGGATTGGGTGGTCGGCGTCGACCTGGGGGCGACCAAGGTCGCATTGGGGTTGATCGATCCGGCTGATCGGGTAGTGGCGCGGGCGCGCATCCCGACCCGGGCGGAGGATGGTCCCGAGTCGGCCGTGGAGCGGATCGCTCAACAGATATCGGACTTACAGCGAGAGGTGCCGGATGGCGCCCGAGTCGCCGCCGTGGGCATCTGCACGCCGGGGCCGGTCGATCATGTGACGGGGACGATCATCGACCCGCCGAACCTGGGATGGCGGAACGTGTCCTTCCGGCAGATGCTGTCCGACCGTCTGGGCGTGCCCGTGGCCCTGGAGCACGACGCCAAGGCGGCCGCGTTGGGCGAGTTTCACTACGGGGCCGGGCGAGGCGAGCGGAGCATGGTCTTCATCGTGGTCGGCACGGGGGTGGGGGCGGCCATCATCGCCGATGGGCAGCTCTATCGGGGTCTCCACAACACGGCGGGCGAGGTGGGGCACATCACCCTGGACCCGGACGGCGAGCCCTGTTCCTGTGGCAATCGGGGATGCGTCGAGACGTATCTCTCCGGCCCCTGGCTGGCCCGGCGCTATCAACGGGCGCTGCAACGAGAGGGCCAGGCCGCCCCTATGGAGGAGCCGATCACCGGGGAGACGGTGGCCGCACAGGCTCAGGCGGGCGATCCAGTGGCGGTGCGGGTGCTCGCCAGGGCGGGCGAGACGCTGGGCGCCGCCGTGGCCACGATGGCCATGATCCTGGGCATCGATCTGTATGTGATCGGCAGCAGCGTGGCCCGGTGTGGCGATCTGCTGTTGGAGCCCGCTCGCCGGGCCGTGCCGCATCATTGCTATCGGTCGGTAGCTGCGCAGGTGCGCATCGTCTGCACCGAGCTGTGGGATGACGCGCCGCTCCTGGGATGCGGCTGGCTGGCCCGACAGGCGCTGTCCGCCGTGTCCTGACCGGATAGCCGAGCCTGATTATATCTCGGCGAACTCCGTGCGCCGGATGATCTCGTCCTGTAGCTCCCGGTCCAGCTCCGTGAAGTAGGCGCTGTAGCCGGCCACCCGGACGACCAGGTGGCGGTATTCCTCCGGCTTTGCCTGGGCCTCGCGCAGCGTCTCGCTGGAGATCACGTTGAACTGCACGTGCGGGATCCTCAGGCGGCAGAAGGTGCGGAGGAAGGTGATGAACTTCCGCAGCATCGCCTCGCTTTCGAAGAAGGTGGGCAGGAATTTCATGTTCAATAGGGTGCCGTTAGAGGCCAGCTCCAGGTTCAGCTTGCTGACGGAGCGGAGGACGGCCGTGGGCCCTCGACGATCCCGCCCGGCCATGGGGGAGAGCCCGCCGTCGGCCAGTGGGGTCCCGGCGCGTCGACCGTCAGGGGTGGCGCCCACGTTGGCCCCCATGGGCACATGGGCGGAGACGGTGTAGAAGCCGGGTTGATAGGTGCCGCCTCGGATCGTCGGATATCGGGCTACCAGATCGCAGTAGCGATCCGCCCATTTCCTCGCCAGATCGTCCACCCGGTCGTCGTCGTTGCCGTACTTGGGCACCCGGTGGATGAGGCGCTGGCGCAACGGCTCCCGGCCGGCGAAGTCCTCCCGGAGCGCCGTCAGCAGCTCTTCCGCTGTGAGCCATCCCTCTTCAAAGATGGCCTGTCGCACGGCGGCCAGGCTGTCGGCCACGTTGGCGATCTGCACGCCCTGCACGCCCGAGAAGTTGTAATGCGCTCCCCCGGCGGTCACGTCCACGCCGCGCTCGATGCAGTCCTGAACGACCAGTGAGAGAAAGGGGGAGGGATATACGTCGGCGTGGGTCCGATCGACGATATCACACCCCTTCACCATCAGATCGATGAAATGGGCCATCTGCCGGTCGTACGCGGCCTCCAATTCGGCGAAGGAGCGCATCTCGGTCAGGGGTGGGGTCTCCAGTCCGATCTGCTCGCCCGTCTGCGGGTCCTTGCCGCCGAACAGCGTGAGCTCCAGGACGCGCGTCATGTTGAACATGGCCGCGTCGCTCCAGCCCAGCGCCTTGCCCGGCGTGGAGAGCTCCACGCACCCGACCACGGCGTAGTTCATCGCGTCCTCGGGGGCGACGCCTCGGCGGATCTGGCCGGGGATGATGACCTCGTCGTTGAAGACCTGGGGCATACCGGTGCCCAGGCTGATGACGTACGAGGCGGTCATCAGGAAGTCATCCGGGCTGTTCCGGTGGATGCGGATGGAGAGGTTGGGCTGGGTGAGCCGCAGGTCCGCCTGGGCCCGCAGGCACATGTAGCTGAGGAAGTTGGTCGCATCCCGGCCGTCCGGTAGTTGCCCGCCCAGGATGACGTTGAAGCCGATGGGAAACCCGGCGAAGTATCGGGCGCTGGCGCTGCTGCGCAGCAGGACGACCTCGTTGAACTTGAGCCACAGCGCCTCCAGGAGCTCCTGGGCCTGCGGCAGGGTCAGCCGGCCGTCCGCCAGATCTTGCTCCAGGTAGGGCAGCAGGTATTGATCAAGGCGCCCGGGCGAGAAGCTGCTGGCGTTCGATTCGACCTGTAGCAGCGTGAAGAGGAACCAGACCAGCTGCAGGGCGTCCCAGAAGTCACGAGGGGGATGCTCGGAGACCCAGCGGCACGTGTCGGCGATGCGCAAGAGCTCCTCTCGCCGTTGGCGATCGGGCTCCTGGGCAGCCAGGCTTCGCGCCAGGTTGGCGTAGCGGTTCATGAACTCATGGGCGGCCTGCAGAGCGATGGAGGCCGCCTCGTAGAAGATCTGCTGCTCCACCGTCTGGGCTTCCAGGCGTTGCCGGGCGGCTTCCACTTTGTCTCGCAGGCCGTTCACCCCGAGTCGCAGCCATCCCTCTACATCGGGCAGGATGTGCCCCTGGGCGTGGTCGGTCTGATTCAGGCTAAACGCTTTGCCCTTGACGGCTCGCCTCACGTCGTCTGGCAGCCGGGCGGCGACGATGTCCTCCAACGTCTTGCCGCGCCAGTAGGGAAAGATCTCCCCTCGCAGTTCCCGGATCTGCTCGGGGCTGATCTGGAACGGGTCTTGCGGCCGGATAGGCAGGATCTCCAGCTCCTCGTCCAGCCAGTTCACCGCTCCCTCAGGGGCGATGACGCCCATGCGGGGGAGCAGCGACCGGTTGCCCACGATCAACTCGCCCGGGTAGATGGCGATGCTCATATGGCGCACCAGGTCCAGCAGCATATGGGCGCGTCGGATGGGCATCGGCAGCCCCTCGGTGCGCTTGTAGCTTTGTGTGGCGTAGCGGGCCCGCTCGATGTCGATCTGGCGCTCCGTCTCCATGATCCGCCGCTTCAGGCGGGCAATACGGTCCGTAGGGCGGGTGGTCCTCCACTCGTCGGGCGGAAACGCCAGTATTGGGTCCTCTCGAAGTTGGTTCAGCGCAATTGTCCTGTCCATCCGGTGCCTTCCTTCGACATAACGGCCGATCCTGGTAATCACAGTGATCCTATTATATGTTCAAGCGTGAGGTGGAGCAACTTATTGCGCTCTATGCCTGTTCGCTGTGTCACCGCCTTTGACACGTCTGACGCGTTGCGTTAGCATGGGGCCGAGTTGCTGTCAGGATAGAAGGGGGTGCGAAGCAGCCCGGTCGGCCGGTGGCTCTCGTGGGGCGGTCCTTCCGGGCTGTACGATTCGCCCGAAAGCTGGTACGATAGGATGACGTCGGCAGATGAACTCTTACTCATGGAGCGAAGGATATGGCACATCCTCGATTGACGTTCTTTTGCGAGCTGGAAGCTGACGCGTTGCAGGAGCTGTTCTCCGGATCGAAGGTGATCAACGATCTAAAGGCCCTGGATGCCAGCGTCAGCCTGGGCATCCTGGACCTCTCCTCCGAACGGGCCAAGGTCGTGCGTCGCCTGAACAAGGCAGGCATTCCTGTGATCGCCTGGCTGCTGCTGCCCAAGAGCCAGGGGTATTGGTTCAACCAGAACAATGCCTCGCAGGCGGCCGCCCGCTATGTGGCGTTCAAGGCCTGGACAGCCGAGCATGATCTTCGCTGGGCGGGTGTGGGCCTGGATATCGAGCCGGATTTCCGCGAGGCCCGGCAGTTGGCGGTCAACCGATGGCAGGTGCTGCCCAGGGTGTTGCGGCGGCTCTTCGATCGGGAGAGGCTGCGTCGCGCCCAGATCGAGTATAGCGCGCTGGTGGCGCAGATTCGGGCGGATGGCTACCATGTGGACAGTTATCTGATCCCGTTCATCATCGACGAGCGGGAGGCGGGCTCCTCGCTGCTTCAGCGCCTGGGCGGCCTGGTGGATATCCCCGCCGACCGTGAGGTCCTGATGTTGTATACCAGCTACATGCGGCCGCGCGGCCCCGGCTTCCTCTGGAGCTACGCACGGGATGCCCAGTCGGTGGGCGTGGGGGTTACCGGGGGCGGCGTGGAGTTCGAGGGGGTTACGTTGCCTCCCCCTCTGGACTGGAGCGAGTTCGCTCGGGATCTCCGTCTGGCCCATCGTTGGACCCACGACATCCATGTGTTCAGCCTGGAGGGATGTGTGCAGCAGGGGTTCCTGACCCGGTTGCGGGACTTCGATTGGGATCAGCCTGTCGTCCCGCCGTTGGGGATGGCCGAGCAGACGGAGCGGTTTCGCAAGGCGCTACGGGTGGGCTTGTGGGCCAGTGCCCATCCCTTCACCGTGTTGGGCGGCGTAGCCGGCGTGTTGTGGCTGTTCTCCCGTCGGCGCCGAGATGGATGAGCGCGAGCCGTGTCGGGCGTGGTATTGTGAAGGAGCTGGTGATCTTTTCCAGCCCTTGGTGGCTCCTGGGATACTATGAGCTGTGAGCGAGGGGCTTGCCGGTATGCTGAGCGCCTACTCCAGCACCTCCCGCACCACGTAGATCGGCTTGTCCTGCGCCTCGAAGTAGATGCGTACCATCACCTCGCCCAGCAGCCCCATGCTGATCATCTGCACGCCCAGGATGACCAGCAGTACCGACAGCAAAAGCAGCGGCCGGGTGCCGATGTTCTGTCCCAGGGCCAGCTTCTCGAACGTCAGGTAGAGCCCCAGCAGCCCTCCCAGCCCGGAGAGCACCAGCCCCAATGTGCCGAAGATATGGATAGGGCGAGTGGAGTAGCTGAGCAGGAACCGCACCGTCAGCAGGTCCAGGAATACCTTGACGGTGCGGGAGATAGTCTTGCGCAGTCCGGCATACTTGGACTGGCCCCGCTCCCGGGCGCGATGGTTCACCGGGACCTCGGCTACGGTGATCCCCACACCGCTGGCCACCGCCGGGACGAAGCGATGCAGCTCGCCGTACAGCCGGATGTTCTTCACCACATCCCGATGATAGACCTTGAGCGAGCAGCCGTAGTCGTGCAGATATACGCCGGTCACCCGGGCGATCAGCCAGTTGGCGATCCGAGACGGGATCTTGCGAGTGAGCAGCGCATCTTGGCGATGCACTCGCCAGCCGCTCACCACATCGTATCCCTCCTCCGCCTTGGCGATCAGCCGGGGGATGTCCGCCGGGTCGTTCTGTAAGTCCGCATCCATGGTGACGATCCACTCCCCGCGCGCTCGCTCGAATCCGGCGGCAAACCCGGCCGTCTGTCCGTAATTGCGCCGAAAGCGGATCACCTTCACGCGAGGATCCCGCTCGTGGATCTCGGCCAGCGCCTGAAAACTGCCGTCCGTGCTCCCGTCATCGGCGATGATGATCTCGTACGGGCGGCCCATGCTCTCCAGCGCCTTCGTGAGCTGGCGGTACAGCTCGGGGATGTTCTCCGCCTCGTTGTAGAGCGGGATGACCACGGAGATCTCGGGGGATCGCGTCTCCTCAGGCACCGATCATTCCCTCCGGGAAACGGATGTCATGGGCACGGGCTCTGATGTGGGCAGGAGATAGAGGAGGCCACCCAGCAGGCCGGAGCCCAGCGTCACCGCGTAGTAAAGCAGGGAAAGCGCCGTGGCGGCCGCTGGCGCCACACCCGCCTGCCCGAACAGGGCCACATAGCTCAGCTCCCGCACGCCTAACCCTCCCACCGAGGGCAGGAGTAAGGAGAGGGAGATCAACGGCACGAAGATGAAGAAGTAGGGCAGCGCCACGCTCAGGCCGAGGGAGTGCGCCAGGCAGACGTTGACGCCAATGAGCAGCCCGTCGAAGGCCAGTGAGATGACCAGAGCCCGCAGGATGGGACGGATCCCATAGGCCGGGATGGCATCCAGCAGCGCCTGTCCGAGCTTGGTATGCGCCAGCCAGGGGATGTGCTGGTGCACCCAATCCCGTACGCCCTTTTGTGCCATGAGCGCCAGCGCGATCAGGGCGCCGACCAGCAGCAGCCAGATCAATCCGGCCGTGATGGGGGTGGCCAGCCCGGGGGCGGCCAGCAGCGCGGCCCCGCCGATCAGCAACAGCGCCAAGATGCCGGAGAAGCGATCGACGAGGACCGAGCCGGCGGCCGCGCCAGGGCGGGATGAGTATCGGGCCAGCACGTACGTCTTCACCACGTCGCCGCCGAAGCCGGTGGGAAGCACCGTGTTGAAGAAGCCGCCGATGAAGTACCAA
Source organism: Chloroflexota bacterium (assembly GCA_013152435.1). Classification (NCBI taxonomy): domain Bacteria; kingdom Bacillati; phylum Chloroflexota; species Chloroflexota bacterium. The sequence continues at coordinate 13,487 of JAADGJ010000038.1, forward strand.
CGGGTGAGGATCCCCAGCGGGACGTGAATGTCGCTGGCGACTAGCAGTCCCTCCCAGCGCCAGGCCCGCAATGCCAGCCCTGCGACGAACAGTGCCCACGCGGCCGCCACCCAGGCGGGATTGGCCTGCTGTAACTCCGCCAGGATGTGACGCCAGTCTACCCCGCGCAACAACGCCGCCAGCAGGATCACGCTGACGGCGATTTTGATGATCTGGCTCAGATAGCGTCGCCCACGCGGCGATCTCGGTGTCCCCAACGATCCCTTCTCCTGTGCGATCGCCGCATTCTAGCACAGGGATAGGGGATTGTACAATGACGGGGTGGCAGCACTGTTCCGAATCCTGCTGGAGATGGGACGCTGATTTCGCTGGTGCACGCTGATCAATCCCGATTTGCCCACTCGCTGATTCATCGACTCGCTCACTCGCTCACCCGCCACTCCTCCTTGTGTCCGAACCGCACCCGGTTGTCGATCAGCCGGATCCAGCGGGGACGGAGCACGTAGAGGCGGCTGCGGGCCAGCGGGCCGACGAGCGTGGCGGGTCCCTCCCCGGCGCCCGTGAGCAGCCCGGCCACGAAATCGAAGCGGGCGGCGTAGGTTCGGGTGGCATGGGCCAGCTCTCGGGCGTCTTTTACCTGCTCGGCCGTGCCCTCGATCTGAAGGCCGGTGATGGATCGCCAATCCTGGCCGTCGGCGTGGATCGTTGCCGCCACGCGAGGATCAAGGGACAGATTGCGGGCGTGCCGGGAGTCGGGCTCCGAGAGGAAGTAGAGGTTGAGCCTGTCGTCGGGCGCGTAGAACACGGCGGCGGCCTGGGGAGCGCCGTCCGGCCCCACCGTCGCCAGCGTCATCGTCGTGTGTACGGCGAGGAACTTGGCGATGCGGTCTCGTAAGGTATCCGGCATTTGGCTTCCCAAAGCTCCGGACGATGGACGATGAACGGAGGATGAAGGTCGTCACACTTTATTCACGTGGACCCGCCAGCCCCTGCCAGCGGTGATATAAGCTGTTCTCGATGCCCAGCCGCGCCAGGATACGCCCCACCGTGTTGTCGATGATCTCGTCCACGCTCTGCGGGCGGGCGTAGAAGGCGGGCACCGGCGGGAAGATCACGCACCCGATCTCGGCTGCCTGGACCATGAGCCGCAAGTGTCCCAGATGCAACGGTGCCTCCCGCACCACCAGCAGGACCGGGCGTCCCTCCTTCAGCGTCACGTCGGCGGCCCGGGCCACCAGATCGGCCGCGTAGGAGTGGGCGATGGCGGACAGCGACTTGATGCTGCACGGCACCACGACCATGCCATGGGTTCGGTACGATCCGGAGGCGATCGCAGCCCCGACGTCCCGATTGTCGTAGGCGACCTCGGCCAGCGCCTGCACATCGGAGACCTTCCAGCCCGTCTCCTGGGCGATGGTGATCTTGGCCGCAGGAGAGAGGATCAGGTGGGTCTCGATCTCATCGGTGGTGGCCAGCATCTCCAGCAGGCGAATGCCGTAGATCACGCCGGAGGCGCCGGTGATGGCCACGATCAGGCGCTCAGTCATGGGGATACTCCCGGGCTGCACGCACCAGCGCGTGCAAGTTCTCAGGCGGCGTCGCCTTGGGGATCTCGCATCCGCCGGAGAGGATGATGCCGTAACCGCCCGCCGCCCGGATCGCCGCCTGGCCTGCCTGATATACGGATTCGGGCGTGCCCTCCAGCAGGTATTCGACGGTATCCACGTTTCCCTTCAGGCAGACATCATCTCCCAGGCGGCGGCGCGCCAGACCGAGGTCGGCCTCCAGGTTGTAGATGTCAGCGCCCAGGCCGGCAAAGGAGGGCAGGAGGTGTCTCGTATCACCGCAGGCGTGATACTTCACCTTGACCCCGGCCCGCTGCAGCGCTCGACACACCTGGCTCATATAGGGACGGCTGAAGGCCTCGTAGAGTTGGGGCGAGATGAGCGAGGCCACCGCATCGCCCGCCCCGATGATGTCGGCGCCGGCGGCCGCCTGGGCCAGCCCGAAGCGGATCTCCATCTCCACGGCGAAGGCGAGCATGTCCCGCACGAAGTCGGGCCGATCGATCATGTCCAGCATCGTCTGCTGTAGCCCGTGGAGGACGGTCACCTCCTGGAAGGGGGACTCGATCCAGCCCAGGATGGCGCGCTGACCGCCCACCCGCTCCCGGAACAGGCGCACGGCCTCGATGCGGTCACGCGTGCGCTCGGATCGCTCCGGATCGGGCATCTCCAGCCGGGCCAGGTCGGCCGGATCCCGGATCAGCGGCTCGGTGGCGGAGGGTACACCGTCCTCCGGGAAGTTGCACTTCGCACCGCAGGCGTGTGCCTCTCGTACCGGATCCGAGCAGACGGTGACGATGTCCAGATCATACTCCTCCGCCGCGGCGCATTGAGCCTCCACCAGAAGCCTGGCATCCCGGACGTAGCGATCGTACGGGACGCCGATGTGTGCGGCCGCAAAGGTCATCAGCAACGGCCCGGCGGGGATCTCCGTCCCTCGCACTCCATCGATAGCCGACATCACCCGCTCGTATCCGTTCATGGGCTCACCTCTCATTTGATTCCCATGTGGATCGCCACCGTCCCCAGCATCAGCCGGCGATAACGCACGTGCCGCAGCCCGACGGATTCCATGAGCGCCTTCAGCTCGTCAGGGGCGAGGAACCGCTCGGTGGAGTGGGGCAGGTAGGCATACGCATCCGGTCGTCCCGTGATCAGCCCGCCGATGAGGGGGACCAGGCGGAAGAAGTAGATCCGATACAAGGCTCCCCACAAGCCGTCGGCCGGTGGGGTGATCTCCAGGCAGATGATCCGGCCGCCCGGCCGAGCCACCCGTCGTTGCTCGGCGAAGGTCGCCTCAAGGTCGACCACATTGCGCATGCCAAACCCCGACGTCACCACATCGAACGTGTCGTCGGGAAACGGCAGCCGACAGGCGTCTCCCCCCACGAAGGCCATGCGGCCGAGGTTTCGCTTGCGCTGTCCCACCCGCATCATCTCGAGGGTGAAGTCCACGCCGACCACTTGAGCGTCGGGGACCTGACGCAGGGCTTCGTAGCCGATGTCGCCCGTGCCGGTGGCGACGTCCAGAAGGCGGCCGCCCGGCGGCAGTTGGGCGATCTCGATCACATAGCGGCGCCAGGCTTGATCTCGTCCGCCGGTCATCAGGCGGTTCATGAGGTCATACCGGGCGGCGATGGCGGCGAACATGCGGTTGACGTATGTGGCCTTGTCTTCCCCTTCCGGGAAGGGTGGTTGTGAGGACATGTGCATGGCGCCTTCGAGTCGGACGGGTGGAAGCGTCGGATCGCGGGGCCCGTTTGGCCGGGATCAGAACCAGTCGAGCCCTGCGATGTAGGCCGCCTGGGGCGGAAACAGGACGTTTAGCAACGGCCGGGCGATCTCCGGGATGGCCACGTCGGGATCTTCTGCGATATCCTCCACGGATCGAAATCCCAGCACCAGCTGGATCAACCGATCTTGCGGGACGCGGCAGGTGTAGCCTACGGTGGGGGCCGTCTCCCGCACGACGACGCGGCTGTATCGGCAGAACAGGGCGATGGTTCCCATATCCGTCACCAGATTCACCCGGCCGCGCCAGTCTTGCATGGGGGAGCGTAGGAAGCGAGCGCTGAGTTCGTCCTGGATCTTCGTCATCGCCTGCTCCAGGTTGACAAACCGGGCCATCCATCCGCCGGCGGGCGACGTCCTCTCGATCAGCGTGACCCGGCAGGCTCTGCGCAGCCAACGCACCAGGGGATCGTCCCGAGCTACGTTGATCCGGATCGTCTCCGAGCGGTCCCCGAGGGAGTCGGCGATATGGCGTATCAGGGCATAGGCAGCTCCAGAGTTGGCGGCTACCAGCTCGATCACCTCGTCGGGACGGTGCTCCGAGACGATGGCGTAGCCCTGCACCCGTCCCTTGCCGTTGGTCGCTGCCCAGGCGGGGCGGGGAACCTCCAGGAACCAGCGCCAGTGCGCCTTCTGCCGAACGAGCGACCCGGGCCTCTGTCCCCACGTCGCGTGGTACAGCCTGGCCAGTACAGGGATATCCGCGATCGAGATCTTCCGGATGTCGTAGTCTCCCTTCAGGCCACGGGCTTCCTCGACGGGGATCAGCAGGTGGGAATGGGGCCAGATGACCGCGTATCCCAGGCGGTTATAGAAATCCCGAATCCCGTCGAGCAGGGAGATGTCGAACCCCTCCTGGCGCATGAGGTCCAGGGCATCCTGCAGCAGGGCGGAGGCATGTCCCTGGCCTCGGGCGTCGGGGGCTGTGCAGACGCCTCCAATGCCTCCCATACGCCACTCGGCCGACCCAAGTCGCATGGTCCGCTCGATGATCCACAGATGGGATACGATGCGTCCCCCCACCATCCGCACGCGTATCCGTCCCGGTTCATAGCTGGGGTGAGCGAGCACCCGGCTGATCTTTCGGTCTATGGCCTCATCAGAACCGCCGTTGCTGAAAGCCTCCAATGTCAGTCGGGTTGCCTCGCGTAGCTCGATTTCTGAACGGATGCCGCGAGTTTCGATCATCAACGCTCCACTAGAGGATGGCGGTCTTGTGTTCCCGTACCCGCCTGTTGACAGTCACATGTGGGCTCTCCCACCAGTGCCAGAGCCACTTGGGGCAATGCCTCCAGAACGATCTTCAGCGTGTTGCGGACGGCTCCCGTCTCGGGCTCGGGGGGCAGGTCTGCCGAGTGATCGGTGACGGTGACCAGCCCACCGTAGCATAGGCCCAGCTCCTTGGCCAGGGCGGCCTCGGGGACCAGATTCTGTCCGATCACGTCGCCGCCCCATGCCCGGTACATCCGGGCTTCCGCTTTCGTCTCCCGGCGAGGGCCGTCCACAGCCAGGTAGGTGCCGCCGTCTATAGCCCCCGGCAGAGCCTCCTGCAGCACGGAGCGAATCTGGGGACAAAACGCCGGATCCTGTCCGATCCCTCCGATGCCCTGCTCCTCGAACAGGGTGGTCGGCTGATGGTGGGCATGATCGATGTAATCATCCACGATCAGCGTGTCCCCGCGATGCAGGAATCGGCTCAGCGCCACGCCCGCATCCCACCCGATCACGCGCTGGACGTCTAGCTGTCGGGCGGCCCACACCGTCGCCCTCGGGTCCAGCCGTGTGGGCAGCCCGAAGTAGGGCTGCACCAGGAGGGCGGGGCCGCCCGGCCGGGATCGCTCCGCAATGGGCCCGATGGCTCCCCAGGGCGTGTCCACGGTGTGTTCGGCCACCACCGGGCCCAGCGCCTCCAGCGCCGGAGGGGGGATTGTGATGGCTACCAACAGGAGCACCCGTGCCTCGCTCATGCCTCCCCCGCGATCACTTCTGCTTCCACTTGCCCGGCGTATTCTGCCATATCCACCACTCGTCCGGTCTGGCGCGCCTCCTCGGCGGCGAATGCCATCAGATGGCTCTGCAGCGAGGCCCGAGCCGAGCTGAGCACCTCCCGCCCGGGATTGCGCACCGCCTCCACAAAGGCGTTCATCAGGCCGGTGTCGCCGCCGCCATGCCCGCCGCCGATGCGTCCTGGCCGGATGACGTCCTCGCGCCCGGTGACGTGATCGTAGAGGATGATCTCGTTCTCCGCCGCGTTCCCTCGCAGCGTACCACGGGAGCCGTCATATCGCATTGTGCGGCCTTCCTTATGGGAATGGCCGTGCATGGTGAACACGACGGTAACGTCGTTCTCGAACTCCATGGCCACGACCTGGTGGTCGACCACGTTGTTGTCACAACGGTAGACGCAACGGCCGTAGGGCCCTTCCTGCAGCGCCTTCAGCCGGGCTTCCATGCTGGTGTCCAGGGAGATCACGGAGACGGGCCAGCCGGTGTACTCGGTGAGGTAGATGCGCGGCGCGTAGAAGGGACAATCGTTCTCGATGGGGCAGCCGTCCGTGCACCGCTCCGGGATCTCCGGTCCTACTCGGTCGGGGCGGAAGAGGGTCAGGGAGCCGAAGGAGGAGATGCGCAGGCATCGGGTGCCTAGCGTCCACGCCAGGATATCCAGATCATGGCAGGATTTCGTCAGGATCATCGGGCTGGAGGTCTGGCTGTTGCGCCAGTTGCCCCGCACGAACGAGTGAGCCATGTGCCAGTAGACCACGTTCTCCTTGTGCTCAACGGTCATCACGTCGCCCAGGCGCCCGGATTGCACCGCCTCCTGCACCGCGATGAAGAAGGGGGTGTACCGCAGCACGTGGCAGATCTGGAGGATACGGTCGGCTTTCTCGGCCGCGCGCACCAGGCGCACGCAGTCGTGCGGGGTCGTGGCCATGGGCTTCTCCAGCAGCACGTGGTATCCCAGCTCCAGCGCGGGGATCGTAGAGGCCACATGGTCACGATCCATCGTGCAGTTGACCAGCGCGGGCGCCAGCTGGCCCTGGGCGTAGAGGTCCTCCCAGGAGGCGAATTGACGCTCCGGCGGGATGTTGTGTTGCCTGGCGAAGTGCTCTCTTCGCTCCGCGATGGGCTCGGCAACCGCCACGAATTTGAGTCGGTGTGGATAGCGGAGCGCGTAGGCCCCGTAGGCTTCGCGTCCCCGATTCCCGGCTCCGACCAGTACCGCTTCGACCGGCTGCGACATGTCCTTTCCTCCTGTGCAACAGAATTATGCACTATAAAGTGGATATCGCGCAACTCCCCAGAATGCCCGGTGGTGTATTCCCACGGGACATATGGGGCTTCATTTGCGAGCGCCGGCATTATATCATATTCCTCTGCAGATGCGACGTTGGTGGCACCGTTTTTGACATTTTCTCCTCCCATGCCTATGCTTCGGTGGCCTTGGAGGGCCGTTCGGGCGTGCCCTTTCGAGGTCTGGAGATCATCTTCTGAATGCGGAGGTATCCATGAATCCCTTCTTGGCCCGTTTGGGGTTTTCCCCTGACGATCGTGTGGTGATCTTCCACGCCGATGATTTGGGGATGTGCCATGCGGCCAACACCGCCTTTGCCGATATCGCGGAGGCGGCTCCGGTGGCCTGCGGCTCGGTGATGATGCCCTGTCCCTGGGTCAACGAGACGATCCGATGGGCCCACGCGCATCCGAAGGCGGACGTGGGCATTCACTTGACGTTGACCAGCGAGTGGTCTCTGTATCGCTGGCGCCCGCTGTCCACGTGCGATCCTCAGAGCGGCTTGTTGGACCATGAGGGGTACTTCTGGCCCGATGTGGAGAGCCTTCATGCGCACATGCAACCTGAGGCCGCTATCATCGAGATGCGCGCTCAGGTCGAGCGGGCGCTGGCGGCGGGACTCGATGTCACCCATATCGATACCCACATGGGGGGGATCGTCCATCCGGCCTTGCTGTCCGCCTACGTGGAATTGGGGCTGACGTATCGGGTGCCCGTCATGTTGCCGCGCATCCGGCGCGAGCAGGTGGAGCGGTATGGTTTGTCGCCGGACGTTGTAGAGGCGATCTCGGAGCTTGTGGAGGCTTTGGAGCGGGATGGACGACTCCCGGTCCTGGATCATTTGACGGATCTGTACGACGTGCCGGGGGACAGCCGAAAGGAGCGATACAAGTTCTTGGTGAAGGAGCTCCCGCCGGGATTGACCCATCTGATCTATCATGCGGCTCGCCCGGGAGACGAGGTTCGGGCCATCGCTCCGGAGGATGATTGGAGTGGCCGGGTCGCTGATTGGGAGGTCTTCTCAGATCCCGAGTTCTGGAGCTGGCTGGCGGAGAACGGCATCCATGTCATCGGGTATCGGACGTTGCGGGACCTCTTGCGCGGGGAGGCCTCCACATGATTTTGTCACACACGGCACATGTCCGCGTTTTACGCACGGGGCTTTTATGTTATAATCCGCCCGGCTATCCCTTCTGAGCATGTGTGTACAAATGAAGCTGGTCTGCACCCATTGTGGCGCCCGCGAGTCCTGGCCAGCAGATCAATGGGCCTGCGCCTGCGGCGGCCCTCGTGAGATGGTCGGTCTCCCCCGCTTCGACCCGAAAGCGATCGATTCCTATCGGCCTGGCTTGTGGCGCTACCAAGCGATGTTACCCCCGTCGCTCACAAGTGATCCGATCACCCTCGGTGAAGGCTGGACCCCTTTGATCTCCGGCGTGTGGGAAGGGGTGGATCTATATTGGAAGCTGGAAGGGCTCAACCCGACCGGCTCCTTCAAGGATCGGGGCACCGCCCTGGTGATCAATGACATCGTAGCCCGTGGGGTCGATCGGGTGGTGGAGGACTCGTCGGGGAACGCGGGCGCCTCGCTGGCGGCCTATGCCGCCCGGGCGGGTGTAAAGGCCCGTGTGTTCGTCCCGGCGTATGCCAGCCCGGCCAAGCAGGCCCAGATCGCCGTCTACGGCGCCGAGTTGGTGCCGGTGCCTGGCCCCCGCCTGGAGGCCACGCGGGCGGCTGAGGCCGAGGCTGCCGCGGGCGCTGTGTACGCCAGTCACGTCTGGCATCCGCTGACGCTGGTCGGGATGGCCACCGCCGCCTGGGAGATCTGGGAGCAGTTGGGGCATCGGGTCCCTGACTGGTTCGTGACGCCGGTGGGGCAGGGCACGCTGTTGTTGGGCGTTTGGAGGGGGTTCCAGGCCCTGCTCACGGCGGGGGTGAGCGATCGACTGCCCCGCCTGGTGGCCGCTCAGGCGGAGCGATGCGCGCCTCTGGTGACGGCGATGACGGCCGGGCGCAAGGAGGTGGAGGCTGTTCCGGCCCAATCCACCGTTGCGGAGGGGATCGCCATCGTGCAGCCGGTGCGGGGCCGGGCATTGCTGGCGGCGCTGCGGGAGAGCGATGGCATCGCGCTGGTGGCGACGGAGACGCAGATCTCGGAGGCGCAGGAGCGACTGGCCCGTGCGGGCCTCTACGTCGAGCCCACATCGGCGACGGCCGCAGCCGTCCTGCCCCAGATACGCCCCTACGTCACCCCCGGGGAGATCGTGGTTGTGGCGCTGACGGGATCTGGGTTGAAGAGCCCGCCCAAGGTGGCATCAGAGTGACGGGACCCAGAGCACATGGGTGCGTTCATAATCGTAAACGTTGGCCGATAGTCATGCTTCAGGAGGAAAGGAGGCTCTTATGCGGCATGTCTTGTCTCTCATCGGGTTGACATTGGCCCTGGCTGTGCTGGTGAGCGCCTGTGCGCCGCCTGCCGCCCCTCCCGCTCCGGCGGCGCCTGCTGCGGAGGCTACCCCCACTCCGGAGCCCGCCGAAGCCCCCGCGGAGATGCCCACGCTCAAGATCGGCACCCAACCCTGGATCGGTTACGGCCCCTGGTGGATCGCCAAAGAGAAAGGCTTCTTTGAGGATCATGGTATTCACGTCGAGCTGGTCGACTTCGTCACCGACCAGGACCTGAATGCCGCATTGGCCGCGGGCCGCTTTGACGGGGCGAACATCGCCACGCATACCTCGGCGTATTTGATCAACGCCGGTGTGGACCTGAAGCTGGTCCTGCTAGAGGATGCCTCTTTTGAGGCGGATGCCATCATCGCCGGGCCGGGCATCGAGACCATCGCGGACCTGAAGGGCAAGAAGGTGGCCTTTGAGGAGGGCACAACCAGCGATCTGCTGCTCAGCTATGCGCTGATGCAGAACGGGATGACCAAGGATGATATCGAGGTCGTGCCCATGCCCGCCGCCGACGCGGGCGCTGCCGTCGTCGCCGGGCGGGTGGATGTCGCCGTCACGTATGAGCCGTACATCTCCGCCGCTCTGGCCCGGGGTGAGGGGTATCGGATCATCTACAGTGCGGCCGTCAAGCCCGGGCTCATCGGCGATTTCCTGGCCTTCCCCAAGAACGTGTTGGATGAGAAGGGCGACCAGGTGCGGGCGATGATTCTGGCCTGGCAGGATGCCATGGACTTCCTGGATGAGTATCCGGAGGAAGGGCAACGGATTATCGCCGACGCGGTGGGAAGTGATCTTGAGGAATTCAAGGTCGCGTGGAAGGGGATCAAGCTGTACGATCTAGAGGAGAACAAGGAACAATTCTCCGGTCCCATCCAGGAGACCTATCGAGAGGTGATGCAGGTCTTGCTGGCCTCGGGGGCGGTCGAGAGCGTGCCGGATCCGGAGGATGTGTTGGATCCGTCCTATCTGCCGTGAGTGTGCAGGTAGATGTGTAGGAGTGAACACCGGCATGGAGGGCCAAAGCGGGGCACCTTTGGCCCTCCATCCTACATCTCCTGTGGATGGGGGGAGAGGTGTTAAGCGAATTGTTGTTGCTGCGTGAGGAGATCCCGCGTCGCCATTATATGGCGATCAGCACGGTATTCCTGATCGCCTTGTTCGTCATCTGGTGCGTATTGACTTACGGCGGACTGGTGAGCCCCATCTTTCTCCCCACGCCGACGGCTATCCTGGAGGCTGCCGTAGAGGGGGCTCGGGATGGGTCGCTGTGGGCGGATACCTGGGCCAGCATCTATCGCATTATGGTCGGCTGGCTCATCTCCACGCTGGTGGCGCTGCCTATCGGCGTCCTCATGGGGAACTTCCGCTTCTTTGAGGCCCTCTTCGAGCCACCCATCGATTTCATCCGGTACATGCCGGCCGTGGCGTTTGTGCCATTGTCCATCTTATGGGCTGGGGTGGGGGATACGCAGAAGTTCGTGATCCTGTTCATCGGCACCTTCTTCCAGGAGGTACTGATGATCGCAGATAACGTGAAAAACGTGCCTAAGGACCTCATCAACGTATCTTACACCTTTGGCCTGAGCAAGTGGGAGATCCTGGCCCAGGTGATCACCCCGTATTCCCTGCCGGGGATCGTGGATACGCTGCGCATCACGTTGGGATGGGCCTGGACCTACCTAGTGGTGGCCGAGCTGGTGGCGGCCTCCTCGGGGCTGGGATACAGCATCATGCGTGCTCAGCGCTATCTCCAGACCGAGCGGATCATCCTGGGGATCATTGTCATCGGGTTGTTGGGCCTGATCACGGACTTCTCCTTCAAGTTTCTGTATCGACGTCTGTTCCCGTGGGTGCGAGGGCGTCATTGATGAGTCGTCCCATCAAGCTGCGTGCGCGAGGGGTCAGAAAGGTCTTCCATCTGGAACAGGGGCCGCTGGTGGCTCTGGATGGGATCTCGTTGGATGTGGCGGCCAACGAGTTCGTGACCATCGTGGGGACGTCCGGATGCGGCAAGTCGACGTTCCTGCACCTGGTGGCGGGCTTGATCCCCCTGACGGATGGGATCATCGAGGTGGACGGGCGACGGATCGATGGGCCGGGCGCCGATCGGGGGATGGTCTTCCAGTCCTACACGCTCTTCCCATGGTTGAAGGTCCTGGATAACGTGAAGTTCTCGCTGCGCCGGAGGGGGCTGTCCCGGGCGGAACAGGAGGAGATCGCCCGGGAGCATTTGCGCCTGGTGGGACTGGAGGACTTCGCCGATGTGTATCCCAATCAGTTGTCCGGTGGTATGCAGCAGCGGGTGGCGATCGCCCGGGCGCTGGCGTATAATCCATCCATCCTCTTGATGGACGAGCCTTTCGGCGCGTTGGACGCGCAGACCCGGGGGCTGATGCAGGAACTGTTGTTGCAGGTGTGGGAACAGAGTAAGACCACGATCCTGTTCGTGACCCACGACATCGACGAGGCGATCTTCCTGGCTGACCGGGTGTATGTGATGACGAATCGGCCGGGACGCATCAAGCGGGAGATTGATGTGCCGCTGCCGAGGCCCCGATCGTACGCGATCGAGATGTCGCCCGAGTTTATGCAGATCAAGCGGGAGGTCGTCGAGCTGATTCGTGAGGAGAGCATGAAATCCATTGCGCCTGTGGAGCGTTTGTGATAGCATAAGTCGGGGTATATGATGACAAGAGCTTCTATCCCCCACAAGATGCGTAAGGGGGGACACCCTTTGGCGAAAATCACGGAGACTCTGGAACGGTTCGAGTCGCATACGGGCCTGCACTTCAGCGATAAGACGTTGCTGCAGCGGGCGTTGACCCATCGGTCGTTCCTGAACGAGAGCCCAGATTTCCCTTTGGCCGACAATGAGCGGCTGGAGTTCCTGGGCGATGCCGTGTTGGATTTCCTCGTCGCCGAGTTCCTGTATCACAAGTTCCCGGAGCAGCGTGAGGGGCCGCTTACGAATATGCGGGCGGCGCTGGTGCGTCGGGACACGCTGGCGCGCTTCGCCCGGCGGATCTCGTTGGGCCAATTCCTGCTCATGGGGCGTGGCGAGGTGGAGTCGGGGGGACGGGATCGGCCGGGCACGTTGTGTGCCGCGTTCGAGGCGCTGGTGGGAGCGCTCTATCTGGATCAGGGCCTGGAGGCCGTCAAGGATTTCCTTCGCCCCTTCATCGAGCCGGAATTGGATCGTGTGCTTCAGGAGGCGCTGAACAAGGACGCCAAAAGCCGACTCCAGGAATGGAGCCAGGCGCATTTTCAAGCCACGCCCTATTATCGAACGGTGGACGAGCGCGGCCCCGATCACGCGAAGGAATTCACCGTGCAGGCTCTGATCAACGGCGTGGTATACGGCGAGGGGGAAGGGCGGAGCAAGCAACTGGCCGCTCAGGCTGCAGCCCAGGCGGCATTGGACACCTTGGCCCGGCTTCAGGCGGAGGGAAAGCTCCCGATCTCGGTGGACGAGGAGCCAGAGGAGGGCGAGCAGGGCGATCGTTCGCCTGCCGTTGGCTCATCATCGCATCCCAATCCATGATCTGACCGTTCCGTGGAATGCGGCATGGGACCTGCAGGGAAAAAATCAGCCCTTTGTCATGCTTGGGCTGGCAGGGATCGTGTATCCTTAAGTGCGGGAAATTGTTCGCATGGAGGGGCGTTCTTCGGATAGCCACCGAGCCGCTCCATAGGGAAATCTTCCGGGCTGGGCGTGATGCATCTTCGGGTTGAGTATACCCGGGACCAAAAGGCGATGGACAGCTTCCTGGATGGGTGTTACATTTTTTCTGTATGCTGGAATGATCGCGCCCACGGGAGATCGATCGTGATCATGAGTGGCCGAGGGATGGTGATATGGCAGATCGTACGTGGAAGATTCTTTATGTAGAGGACCAGACGGAGATGATCGACCTCATCCGGCTGGCGTTGCGTCGGCGTCCCATCGAGGTTCTCGGCGCCACCAGCGCGAAAGAGGCGATCGAGTGCGTGCGAGCCGAACGGCCGGATCTGGTGTTGCTGGATTTGATGATGCCCGAAGTCGACGGATGGGCCGTTCATCGTGAGATGCGAGAGGATCCGGAGCTGCGTGATATCCCGATCATCATCATCACCGCTCGGGGGAGCCTGGAGGAGCGAGAGAAGGGCTTGCAGACTCCTGGGATCGTTGAGTACATCATCAAGCCGTTTTCCCCTTCCGAGTTGCTGGTGTGCATTGACCGTGTGTTGACGAACCTGGATCGTGAGGCCACGCAGGGAAACGGGGCCTCTGGCCTGAGTGAGGAGGGTCCGAATGGCTCCTAGCACGTGGCGAGCTGGCCTCATCGGCGCAGCTTTGGGTGCGTTCTTGGGCCTGATCTCCGTCGTGCCTTTGTTGGGATGCCTGGTCGTCCCACTATCCCTGATTCTCTACGTCGTGATCGGGATTCTGGCCGCGCTCTGGATGCCGGCCCCGCGTGACGCCGGGCCGGGGGCCGGGGCCGGGGCGGCGGCAGGGGCCTTGGCCGGTTTGGGATATGGGATTGCCAGCATGATCGCCACACCGTTGGCGTATACACTCATGGGAGGGGCGCAGACGGCCATGCGCAGCCTCCCTCCACAGCTTATGGAGATGTATCGGCAGGCTGGGCTTGACCCCCAGATGTTCTTCTCCCTCCCCATGGTGACTTTGAGCGCGGGGCTATGTTGCATCAGCAATCTCGTCTTCGCCGCCATCCTGGGGGCGATCGGGGGAGCGATCGCTGCGGCGGCCAGCTCATAGCCGTAATCGGGCTTATCGCACGGCCCCATGGGATCGAGATCGGCCTGGGAGGGATTGTGTGCTCAACGCTTTCGGCGCCGAGCGTCGTCGACGCTCGGCGATTTCTATTCCAGCGTAGGGCGGGATCCATTGCGTTGGGAACAAACGGTTTGCGTCGGTCGTCCCTGGAATGAGCCCACACGGCGTTTCTTCCTAAAGAACGAGGAGGTATCTCATGACTGCACGACCCAGTATCCCCCGCCTGCGCTGGATCATCGTGGCGATGATCGTATTCACCTTTGCCTGCGCCCCGGCCGGGCTGGCTCCCTCCCCCCAGGAGGAGTGGAGAGAGGCTCCTATGGCTACCCCCGCCGTTATGGCGAAGGAGGCGATGCCCGAGGCGCCGATGTCCACCGGCGGGACGACCCCACCCAATGCTGAGCCCTATGACGCCACCTTCTTTAAGACCTATGGGGTGAATCCCTTCATCGATACGGAGGATGAGCATCTTTCCACGTTCGGCATGGATGTGGATACGGCGTCCTATACCGTCGTACGCCGCTACATCACCGATGGGAACCTGCCTCCGCCGGAGGCCATCCGGGTGGAGGAGTTCGTCAACTATTTCAAGCACAACTATCCTGAGCCGGAGGAGGGGGCGTTCGCCATCCAACTGGATGCGGCGCCGGCTCCCTTCCGCGGCGAGAGATATCGCCTGATGCGTATCGGCCTGCAGGGGCGTCATATCCCTGCGGAGGATCGCAAGGACGCCTCGCTGATCTTCGTCATCGACGTGTCGGGCTCCATGTCCCGTGAGAACCGATTGGGGCTGGTAAAGCGGGCTTTGCGCCTGCTGGTGGATGAGCTGCGCCCAACCGACGAGGTGGGGATCGTCGTCTACGGATCACGAGCCCAGGTCGTCCTGGAACCCACCTCGGCCTCGAACCGGGATGCCATCATCGCTGCCATCGAATCGTTGCAGACCGGCGGATCGACCAACGCCGAGGAGGGGCTGCGATTGGGCTATCAGATGGCGGTCCGCACGTTGGCGGAGGACCGGATCACCCGGGTGATCCTCTGTTCCGATGGCGTGGCGAACGTGGGACGCACGGGCGCTGAGGGGATCCTGGAGGAGATCCGAGGATACGTGGCAGACGGGGTGACCCTCTCCACGGTGGGCTTTGGTATGGGCAACTACAACGATGTGCTGATGGAGCAGTTGGCGGACAATGGCAACGGCTCGTATGCCTACGTGGATACGCTGGCGGAGGCCCGACGCATCTTCGTGGAGAACCTGACGGGCACGCTCCAGGTCATCGCTCAGGATGCCAAGGTGCAGGTCGATTTCAATCCGGAGGTGGTGAGCCGGTTCCGCCTCCTGGGGTATGAGAATCGCCGTTTGCAGGCGGAGGAGTTTCGGGATGACTCCGTGGATGCGGGCGAGGTCGGTGCGGGGCACAGCGTGACGGCGCTGTACGAGTTCAAGTTGCATGAGGGGGCCGAGGGACGGGTGGCCACCGTGTTCGTACGGTACCAGGATCCGGATACCGGCGAGGTGACAGAGATCCAGAAGTCGTTGGACACCTCAGACATCCTGCCGACGTTCGAGGAGGCCCCGATCAGCTTCCAGCTGGATGCAGCCGTGGCCGAGTTCGCTGAGGTGTTGCGGGAGAGCTACTGGGCCCAGAACACCAAGCTCGAGGATGTGCTGGCGCTGGCCCAGCGGGTGAGTGCGGCCATGCCGGACGACGCCGACGTGACGGAGCTCGTGTACTTGATCTCGCAGGCCAACCGCTTGGCGGCGCAGGAATAGCCGGGATCTCACCGGCGCAGACAGGTGCAACGCGCCTCTGAGGGTGTGTCTGGGAAATGCCGTTGCTTTTGCTGTGGGGAGGCCCGAAGGGGCGGAACCCCTCCGGAAAAAGCCTTTCTCCCGCCTTCGACCTGCCTGGCCTCGGTCCGAGTCCTTCGGGAAGGGCCGAGAAAGGCAGGTGCAGGCCGGAAAAGCAGGGTTTCCGCGGAGGGGAAGCCCCTCCACACCTCCCCCTGTGGAGCTGGCAGTCGAAGGAGACCCTCAGACACCTTGCCGGTAATTTTCAGACACGCTCTGATGGCGCGTTGCATCTGTTCCCTGACGGAGAGATCAGCTGGTCATTTCGGATTGTGGAATAGTGATATTGAGAGAGATAGCCCGGGCAGTGCGTCGCTTCGCACGCGGGTCTCTGGGAATCAGGTGAGTTGTCGGAGATGGCCGTGACCTCGTCCAATCCCACATACCATTTCCAGGGTCGCTTTACGCCGGACGACAAGGCGCAGGGCGACTATCGGTACCTCTTCTTCGACGTCCCCCCGGGAGTTCATCGTATCGACGTCCGGTACGAGTACGAGGGCCGGGAGGGTGGCGGCAACACGATCGATATCGGCCTGTTTGATTCTCGTGGCGGCAATGTGCACGGGTTCCGGGGATGGAGCGGGGGGGCTCGTGATCGCTTCACGGTGGCCGAACGGGATGCGACGCCCGGGTATCTGCCCGGCCCGCTTCCCGCCGGCCGCTGGTCCGTGATGCTGGGGCTGTATAGGATCCAGGAAGCCGGGTGTCGATGGCAGGTCGACGTGTGGCTGTGGGACGATCCGGGCCTCGGCCAGGGCTATCCCACGCTCAGCCTGCCGGAGGTGGCTGGGCTGGAGAGGGGACACGTGGTCCGGCCGGCGATGGGCGGCGAGGACAGCCCTCGCTGGTTCCGCGGTGATTTCCAATCGCATACGTACCATAGCGATGCCTCGGGATCTCCGGGCGGATTGGCCGCCGCTGCAAGGGCACGGGGGCTGGACTTCGTGGCCGTCACCGATCACAACACGGTGAGCCAGGTGCCGCATCTGCGGACCCTCAGCGGGGACGATCTGCTGCTGATCCCGAGCGTGGAGGTGACCACGTATTACGGCCATGCGAATGTGTGGGGGATCGATCGATGGTTGGACTTCCGCTGCCGCTCTCGGGACGATGTCGCCCGGGTCATTGAGGAGGCCCATCGGCGGGGACGACTATTCTCCGTGAATCATCCCAAGGAGGGCGGCCCGCCGTGGGAGTACGGCACGGACCTCCCCTTTGACTGCGTGGAGGTGTGGCAGGCCCCTTGGTTCGTGCGGAACTGGGAGTCTCGCCGCTTTTGGATGCGCCTGTTGGAGCAGGGGCGACGCGTGGTCGCCGTAGGGGGCAGCGATCGGCACCAGCCGCCCTTCCGAGGCGTCCTGGGGTTCTATGAGGTGGGTACGCCGACGACCTGGGTGTATGCCGAGGCGCTTGCTCAGGAGACGATCCTGGCGGGCGTTCGTGCCGGTCATGTCTTCATCAGCGAGAGCCCCGCCGGGCCGAGGATCGAGCTGACGGCTGAGGCGGGTGGACACACGGTCATGATGGGAGATGAGCTGCCGTGCAGGGGAGCGTCGGAGGCGCTCGTGCACGCCCGTGTGCTTGGGGCCTCTGGCAAGGTGCTCTGGTTGCTGACCCGGTCCGGGTTGGCGGAGGCCGTCCCGATCACGAGCGATGGTTTCGAGTATGCAGCGCGGGTACCCGTCGATGCGGGCTTCGTGCGGGCTGAGATCGTCTACCCTGAGTCGGAGTGGGGCGATCTCCCAGGCGGCGAGCCGAGGATCGCCGCGCTGGGAAACCCGATCTATCTGCGTTCTCAGTGATCTGAGCTGTTTGCCCTCTCTCGTAATATCTCCTCCAATGGATCCGGGATGCAATGCCCTTTCATCCGCTGTTCCTGGATCCACTCCTCCATGAAGTGACTGCATTGCTGGACGATCTCAGGACGCTCGTCGCATATGTTTCGCGTCTGATATGGGTCCTCCACCATGTCGTAGAGTTCCACCGGCGCGAACGGGTATCCGAAATCGTCGTATGTCCGGATCATCAGATGCGTCTTGGTTCGGACGGCCCGCTGAACGGTGTAGAGCCCGTGATCCCAGACCAGGTATTCCCGATCGAGACCGGGCTTGCCCTGGATATTGTCTTTGAACGAGAGGCCATCCCAGTCAGCGGGGACGGGGATGGCCAGGAGATCACATAGCGTGGGCCCGAAGTCCACATTGTATAAGAAGGCGTCCGATCTCTGATGGGCTGCGGAGACGCCGGGCCATCGGATGATCAAAGGGATCCGGTGGATGCATTCATCCGCACACACGTGGTCTGAATAGATGCCGTGTTCGCCAAAGGCGTCTCCGTGGTCTCCAGAGATGATGATGACCGCGTCGTCCAGCACGCCTTGCCGGTCTAACGCGTCCAGGACGATGCCCATGTGGTGGTCCGTGTAGGCGATGGCGGCATCATAGCCGTTGATCATGTGCTCGAAATCCTCGCGGGAGGATATGGAGCCGGGCATGAGAGGAAATGGGCTCACGCCATCCGGGAATTGTCCCTGTGCCGTGAACGGCCCGTGGATATTCTGATGGGCTTGAATCGTCTCCTCGTCCGGCCACGGTTGCTCTACGGGGAATTCCCGGAATCGATCCGCCCAGGAGGCGTCCATCTTATAGCATCGGTGTACGTCCCAGTAGTTGATGTGGAGGAAGTAGTTCTCTCGGGTGGCGTTGTGCTTTAGCCAGTGGAGCACGGCTTCGTTGACCTCCTCCGCCGTCTCCTGGCCGCCCTTCAGATTGGGCGTGTGATATTCGCTCCACCCATACATGAACCAGAGCGCGTTGTGTCGGTCGGCGAAGTTCGAGAAGCTGATGGTGTCGTATCCGTGTGCCCTCAGATGGCGCATTAGCATCTCGTTTTCCGGCTGAGGGCCGCCATAGGGTCTTGTCCTGATGTAAAATCGGGCTCCAGCGCCGTGATTGGAGATCACGCCGTTGCGGATCCCAAAGCGGCCGGAGGCCCAGGCCGTCCTGGAGGGGAGGCAGGGCGAGCTCGAGCAGTAGTAGTGTTCAAAGCGTATCCCCTGTTGGGCTATGGCGTCGATGGTGGGAGACGTGGGCCTCCCGTACCCATAACAGCCCAGATGATCCGGCCGCAGACAGTCGATATCGAAATAGATGATCCTCATACCCGCTTCTCTTTCTAGACCGGGCTCAATCTTTCAGCACAGGACCCGCTCTCTGCTCATCCGATCGATCGAAGCTCCTCCCAGCCGGGTATCTCCGCCATCTCTACCGTTCGGTTCGCATCGGACGCCTGCGTGGCCGCCAGCCCGATGGCCACCGCCACCGAGGCCTCGGCCGGTGGGATCGCACGCGAGGGCTGCCCACGCACGAAGGCGGCGAAATCGTCCAGCAGGAAGACATCTCCTCCCCCGTGGGAATCGATCTCCGTCCGCCCGGGGGGCAGCAGGGAGATGCGCTCCGCCTGGTCCGGACGATCCACCTGGTGGCGGCGCCAGTACAGGATGTCCGTGCTGCTCAGTTGCCCTTCCATCGTCGCCTCGGTCCCCCCGATGCGGACCCGCCGATCGGTGAACGGGGCCACCACATTCAGCGTATAGACGGCCAGCGCGTCGTTCTCGAACTCAACCTGGGCGATCCCGTGATCGAAGGTGTCCTTTTCGGAGTTGTACAAGCAGAGGTCAGGAGGTGGCGCACCTGCCGCCTCACGGATCGCCTCCAACCGTCGTCGGAGCGGCGAGACGTGCCGCGTGTCCCTCAGGTAGGAATCGGGGCACTCCGGCTCGATCGGGCAGTCGCTGCATCGCTCCCCCGCTTCCGGCTTTGGGACGTAATAGGTCAGGCGGGCGCTGGCGCTGACCCGGACCGGCCAGGCATCGGCCAGCCAGTACAGCTGATCGAAATCGTGGCAGGCCTTGGTGATCCACAGGCCGCCGCTGTTGCGGCGCAGCCGATTCCACCGGCGGAAGTATGTGCGGCCGCCGTAATAGAACTCGTCGGTCTGGATGGTGAGCACCCGCCCCACGGCGCCCTCGGCGATCATCTGCCGCATGTGGCTGTACAGCGGGGCAAAGCGGAGATTGAAGCCGACCATCGTGCGGCCGCCGGCCTCCCGATCGGCCCTGACGATCTTCAGGCAGTCCTCCAGGGTGATGGCCAGCGGCTTCTCCACGTACACATGCTTTCCTCTCTCCAGCGCGACCACCACCGGCTCCACGTGGTGGCCATCCGGCGTGGCGATCAACACGGCGTCACAGGGCACCTGCCCCAGCGCCTCGGCGGTGTCCGGGTACACGGGGACACCCGCCAGGCCGTAGTGTTCGGCGACGACCTGCGCCGCCTCCTCCACCCGATCGACCAGGGCTGTCACGCGATAGTCGGAATGCCGGGCCAGCTGGCCGACGAACCAGGCCCCGCGATTGCCACCGCAGCCGACGACGATGATGCGAATGGGATCCATCACGACGCTCCTGTAGTGAAGATACGCTCTGAGATCGGCTGGCCCCCTCTAGCCCTTCAAGCCCGTGAGGCTGATGCCGCCGAGGATGTAGCGTTGCCCCAGGAAGAAGACGAAAACCAGCGGCAGTGTGCCCAGCAGACAGGCTGCAAACGTCCGATCCCAATAGAAGTAGTTCTCGTCCCGGAACAACGACAACCCCACGGTGATGGGGTATTTTGTAGAGTCACTCAAGATCACCAGCGGCCACGTGAAATCGGACCATTGGGAGATGAAGGTGAACAACCCGATCGTCACCAACGCGGGTTGGGCGAGGGGCAGAATGATCTGAGCATAGATCCGGAAGCGACTGCATCCATCGATGCGAGCCGCATCTTCCAGCTCCATAGGGATGTTGAGGAAGAACTGGCGCAACATGAAAATCCCGTAAGCGCTGGCGAAGGCCGGCACCACAACCCCCATTCTCGTGTTTGCCAACCCGAGCTTCCAAACGATCAGGTAGGTGGGGATGAGCAGGACGGAATACGGCAACATCATCGTGGCCAATACGGCCATGAACAGCACATTACGCCCTGGAAACTCAACGCGTGCGAAGGCGTACGCAGCCAGCGAGTTTATGAACGTCTGAATGAGCAGGACCACAGTGGCGTATATCAGGCTGTTCTTGAGGTAGGTGGCGACGCTTCCCGCCCCCCACACGTAGCCGATTGATTCGAAGCTGATCGTCTTCGGGATCAGGGAGTACGGATCGGCTGTGAACCCTCTCGGCCCCTTCAGCGAGTTGACCAGCATCCAATAATACGGGAAGACCATAATAACAGCAAGGACAATGAGAATCACATAGAGCCACCCACGGAGCAATGCGTCTCGCATCAGTCTAAGCGCTTCCGCGCTCCATGGAGCTTCGAGGAGATCACGCTGTGACAGTTGGAAGGATTCCCTCTGGCTCATATCCCCTCCCCTCAGAACAGTTGCTCGGAGCGCGTGGTGCGCATTTGGAACATGACGAGCACGAAGATGACGATGAATAGCAGCCAGGATATGGCGGCCGCATATCCCATTCGGAAGTATTGGAATCCGTTCCGGAAGATGAGAAACTGCATGGTCATCGTCGCCGTGCCAGGCCCGCCCTCCGTCATGACGTATACCTGGGTGAACATCTGAAAGGCTGCTATCGCCAGGGTCACGGTGACGAACAGCGTCACGTTACGCAGAAGCGGCACCGTCACGTAGACGATCTCCTGCCACCAGTTCGCTCCGTCCACCCTGGCAGCGTCGTAGTAATCCTGTGGGATGTCCGCCAGGCCTGCGAGGTAGATCACGGTGTAATATCCCACCGCTTGCCAGATGCTCATGACGATGACGGCCGCCATCGCCAGGTTTTCATCAAAGAGCCAATTCGGGCCCGGGATCCCGATGCGGGCGAGGATCTGATTGATCATGCCCTTGGGGCTATAGAGCCACATCCAGACCAGGGCGATGACCACCATCGGTGTGATAGAGGGCAGAAAGTAAACGGTGCGGAAGACCCCCCGCCCATGCGTCACCTTGTGTCCCGCCAGGGCCAGGAGGAAGCCTATGACCGTGATGCCAGGTACGACGCCCGCTACGTAGATGGCCGTGTTCTTCAACGAGATCCAGAACAGCTCATCATCATAGAGGGCTTCCCTGTAATTGTCGAAGCCGACGAAGGGGGTCACTTCAGAGATGACGTCGTAGTTGAAGAAGCTGAGGTATAGGGAGATGACAATGGAGATGATCGAGAACAGGACGATCAAGATGGTCGCCGGTCCGGCGAAGATGTACCCGGCGATCCATTTGCGGGGCTGTTTCCACAGGGGAGGGGCGACGTAGATCTCCTCAGATCGCTTCGGATCCGCATTCTGAGCCATTTCATTGCACCTCTGCCCAATAGTAGCCGACTGCGCCCCTGCCTGAATCCAGAAGCACAGTCGGCTCTGTCGATCCTATTCCATCTGTCCGGTCAGGCTCACGGCGGGAACGTTCGATCATGCCTCGGCGGCCGTGCGTGGGAGCGTGTCTGATCGCAGAAATCCCACTTTCCCGGCCTCGGCCCCTTCCGCAGGGACCTGGGCCGAGGCCGGGCAGGTCAAAGGCGAGAGATGAGCTTTGTCCGGAGGGGGGAATCCCCTCCGGACCTCTCCATGGCAGGGGCAGCGGGGTTTCTCGGGCACGCTCTGAGCCCTTCCACATGCGGTTTATGACTTTTCCAACTCCTTCTGGCGTCGCTGAATGACCTCTTGCACCTTCTTCTCGCCCTCGGCCAGCGCCTCCTCGATGTCCTTTTCGCCCAGGATGACCCGCTCCAGCTCCGTACCGAGCGCGTCATTGGCCTCCGTGAAGAAGGGGAAGTAGGGATAGACGCCGCCGGCCTCGGCAGCCGGGATCTTGACCTCCAGCTGAGGATACTTCTTCAGCAGCTGCTGCCAGGCCTCGCTCTCGAAGATGGCCTTCAAGGGCGTGGTGCGCGTGGAAAGCTCGAAGCGCTTGATGACGACCGGAGGCGTTGTGCAGTATCGCATCAGCTCGAAGGCCCTGTCCGGATACTTCGTCTTCTTAGGCAGCACGAACATGTTCGACCAGGTCGTCGTGCTGGGGCCATCCCCCATGGGCCCCTGGGGGAAGAGCATGAACCAGTACTCGAATCCCTCAGGCGCGATCCCTTCAAAGTGCGTCGTGGACCAGGTGCCGGCGTAGATCATGCCCGCCTTGCCCTGCAGGAACAATTGCGTGTCCTGTCGCTCCGGAGAGATGGGGAACGAGACCTGGTGCTTATTCAGGAGATCCAATTGTAGCTGCAGGACCTGCTTGCCGCGCTCGTTGTTGAATGTTGGCTGCGTGATCGCATCGTCATGCAGCGCGCCGCCATTACTATACATCCAAGAGGCGAAAGGTTCAATGTAGCGCATGCTGGTCACCAGGAAACCGGCCTGGACGATCTCGCCGCCCTCGCGCTTGGTAAGCGCTTTGGCCGCCTCTACGAAATCGTCCCATGTCTTGATGTCTTCGCCGTGCGGGTCCAGGCCCACCTCCTGGGCCAGCTTGCTGTTGATCGCGATGATGCTCGAGTCCGGCCCCTCCCACGGCACCCCGTAATACTTGCCGTTCTTGGAGCGATATCGGTTGGTGGCCTCCCCGTAGAACTGATCCGGCGCGAGCTCTGGGACCGCGTCGAGGTAATCGTCGAGATCCAACAACACGCCGCGGTCGTAGAAGTCGCGCGCCCAGATGATGGAGGAGTGCAGGAGATCGGGAGGCGTTCCGGCAGCATAGTCGGCTAGGACTTTCTGGATATACTCCGACCCGAACGGGACGAATTCGAATTTGAGGGTGACGTCGGGGGCTTCCTGGGCGTAATTCTCGGACAGCCACTCATACCATGCCTTATCGCCGACGGACGCCTCAGGCGAGTGCCAGCTGCGGTATCGCAGCGTGATGGGCTCCTTGGCAGCGGGCGGTGGGGCTTCGGCCTTCTCCTCGGCGGGGGCTTGCGGGGGCGCAGCGGGCGCGCAGGCCGCCATGAAGACGGCCGCTGCGGCTACACCAGAGGCCTTCATGAAACGCCGACGGCTTAAAGTCCTTTTCTTGTCCATCACGACCTCCTTTAATCGGTGAGGCCGGCGGGAAGAGCTTCCCGTCAATGCCTCCTGTGGGGAAACGGATGACGTTCCAGACGTGAGGGCTAACAGGCCATCGCTCCGCAATACGATCAAGAGAGAGGGATGTCAGCGCTTTTTGAAGACATGGGGAACGTCGAGTTCTCTCCTCCTCATCACCTCCTCGGATACAGCTTTGTGCTCTATCTCGCTCCTGGGCTAGGGCCGGAGGGCGTCACGTGTGCTGTGCCGATGCCGAAGGGCCATCATCGGTCGTCCCTTGGGGAGGGAGTCAATGTTGCCCTAGGAGAGCGGTAGCCGCCCCTCCTGCCGGATGGTGCGCAAGATGGCGGGGAAGGTCTCCTGCCAGCGGTCGGATGGAACATCCTCGGTGATGCCGATGATGAAGCGATCCCCAGGCGCTGCCTCGCGCAGCAATTGCCGGGTGGTCTCTTCCACCGTCGAGATAGGGGCCAGGTGCACGGAAGAGGGGAAGTTGATCCAGAGGATCTTGTCGGGCCAGACAGCGCGCGCCTCTGCCAGCGTCATATCACTCCCCGGGATGGGCGTAAACGCCTCCACATAATCGATCTTGGAGCGGGCGATCCCAGGGGCCAGCAGCCTGACGTTGGCGTCGAAGTGGACGCCCAGCAGCTTCCCATGCGCGTGCAGGACCTCCGCCGCTTCGTCATAGTGGGGCAGGATATAGCGCTCGAATCGCTCCAGCCCCACCACCTCCGGGCTGACGTTGCCTCCGTAATTGGCGATCCGCGCGGGCGATTGGGCGACCAGTGGATAGATCTTGCGCCGATCCTCCGTCAACGCGTCGTACAGGCGCATCACCCGGTCCCGTCGCTCGGCCCATTCGATGGCGAATTGCTCCATCCCCATCAGCACGTAGATGATCTCCTGCAGGGGGGAATAGCCGATGTTGGCGCGCATGATGCCGTCATCCCCCATCAATGCCATCCGGGCGGAGAATATCTCGTAGTTGGGACGGTAACGACGATCCCGGATCAGGAACTCCAGAGGCTCGTAATCGTTTGGCCCTTTGAAGAGATACTCCTCTCTCCAGTGGGTCCACGGCATGACCTTGTCGAGAGCCGTGTCGCCCACGGGGACCATCCGGGACACCGCCGTCAACGTGCCCACGGGCGTCCGCAGGATGGTGCGCACCCGCCGCATGCCGTCCTCGCCGGTGAAATGCACTTGCTCCTCAGAGACGTTGGGAGTCTCCACCGTATACACCGGCGGCTCACGCTGCACGATGCACAGCCCATCGTCACGCAGGCGTCGCTCTGTCTCGCCGGTGGGCAAATGTCGCTCATAAATAGTGAACGGGACCATATCCGGGGTCCCGCCCAACAAAGCCGCCTCCACTCGCTCCCGAGGGGACATCCAGATGGAAGGTGTCATTTTCCCCTATCCGTAGTCGTCCGTGTCGGCTCTATGAGGATAGCCTCTCCGATCCGCCCGCTCGGAGGCCGGCCTGAAGTTGGAACGGCCTTCCCGATCTGTCGATCATTGAGGACAAATCCTCGTCTTCAATATGTGTTTGACGTCCTCATCGTGATTCAACTATAATGGATTCCGTTGGGCTGGGTCAAGGTCCTTTCTGACAACTTTCTGCCAATTTTTGTCACGTGGGTTCCGTGTCGCCGGTGGGGGATCATGGGGGATATCAGCCGGAGCGAATTCATCGATTACGTGAGGGATGCCCTTACGCACTTGTACGACCCCGTCCATTTGCAGAGCCATCCTCTGGCCGGATACCTGGACGGCGTCCCCGACGCGGACAGGGTGACCCGCGCGCAAAAACTGCGGCGCCTCCTGATCGAGGCGATTGAGCAGCTCAGCCCGGTCGACGCCACATCTACCTCACCTGACGCCAGCTGCGGCTATAGCGCCCTGTGCTATCGCTATATCGATGGGCTTGGCCCGGAGGAGATCGCGGGGATCCTGGCCATCAGCCCTCGCCAGGTCTATCGGAAATTGCGTGAAGGGGTCGAGGCCGTCGCCGCGGTGCTCTGGGATCGACTCCAGATAGACGACCGCACAGAATCTGCAGAGTCTCGCGTCGTCACCCCTACGGATCGCCGCACCCTGGCCCAGGCGACCGTGGAACAGCTCAACGCTCGCGCCCACCCGGAGGTCCTGGATATCCACGACGTGTTGAAGGGGATCCTGAGCGATCTGAAGCCCTATTGTGACCAGCTCGGCGCGAGGATCGTCCTGTCCGACCCCTCCGAGTCCCTGCCCGTCTACGCCGACCGGACCATGCTACGACAGGCGCTCATCAATCTGCTCACCAGCGGACTTGACCAGACGGGGCAGCGGTCTCTCTTGATCCACATCGAGCGGCGGCTTGGGCAGCTGCATCTGACACTGAGCCGGAAGCCGGGGACGGGGCGAGGCGTTCCCATCTCCAGAGAGGCCAAGCGCGAGGGGATCGGCTGGGATGTCGCCCTCCAGCTGCTCCGCAGGCAGGGAGGGCAGGTCACCTGTCAGGAGGATCCGTGGCGGGTTGAGATCCGGATGCCGCTGGCTGGGCCACATCACGTCTTGGTCATCGATGATATGCCGGATATCATCAACCTGTTTCAGCGGTTCACGAGTCAGTATGCCATTGAGGTCATCGGGGCGGGGACGGCTGTCGAGGCTTTCGAGGTGCTTCAGCAGATCACTCCCTCGTTGATCCTGCTCGACGTGATGCTTCCTCGCCAGGACGGCTGGGAGATATTGCAGCAATTGAAGACGAATCCAGCCACTGCGCAGATCCCGGTGGTGATCTGCTCCATCCTCAACGAGCCCGGCCTGGCCACGGCGCTGGGGGCGGATGGCTATCTGCGCAAGCCGGTCAGCCAGGAGGCACTGCGGCTGGAGCTTTCTCTCTGGTTACCTCTGACTCCGGCGTCGGGCGTAACGCCGTCGTGATCGAGCACAGCAGCCGCAGCCATTCGCTGACCGAGAGGGGGGTCGGAATCCTCAGCGTCATCTCGCCGCTCAGGTTGGCGGCCTGCTCGCCCAACTCCGTGGCTGTCACCACGATCACCGTCATGTCGGCCAGCGTAGAGTCCGCTCGCACCTGCTCCAACACCGCGAGTCCATCCATGCCCGGCATCAAGAGGTCCAACAGCATAACCTCCGGTCGCTCGCTGCGCGCGATCTCTAGAGCCATGACGCCGCCGTAGGCCTGGAGCACCTGCACATGCGGGTACTCGGCGCGCACCATGCGTGTCAGCAGGCGCACCATGGCCGGATCATCATCGGCGATGAGAACCTTCGAGAACGGGCGCGAGACCCTGCTCAAGGCCTGCCGGACGACCTCTCGCGTCACGGGCTTGAGCAGGTAATCGGCCGTCTGCAGTTCCAGCGCCATTTTCGGACGTGTGGGCAAGGGACAGCTGATCACCGGCACCTCATCGCACTGGGCCTCTCTCAACAGGGCTTCTGTTCTGCCTTTGTCCCTCGCGTCCACGATCACGGCCGTGGGGCATAGACGCCTGACCGTGTCCAGCAGCTCCGCGTCGGAGCGAGCCAGCTCCACCCGGTATCCCTCAAAATGGCGCTGGATCATCGACGCAGCGCTGGGGTCATCATGTCGTATGATCAAGATGCGCTCGGCGCCATCGCCAAAGGGCAGCACCTCGTACGCCGGCCGATACGTAGCCGTCTCCCTTGGTGGCGGCGAGATGGGCAGAGAAAAACCGAAGGTGCTTCCCCGTCCTACCTCGCTCGTCACCCATATCCGGCCGCCGTGTAGCTCCACAAAGCGCTTGCTGATGGCCAGCCCAAGCCCCGTGCCGCCGTGTTCTCGCCGGATCGAGTCGTCCACCTGGTAGAACTCCTCAAACATCCTGGGCAAGACGTCCTCCGGGATGCCGGGGCCGGTATCGGTCACCGTCACCGTCGCCTGGTCCTCTTCTACCGTCAGACGCACGGTGATCCCGTCCTCTTGAGTGAACCGGGCCGCGTTGCTTAGCAGGTTCAGGATCACCTGGCGGATGCGCGTGATATCCAGCTGAAGATGTACGGGCTCGGTCGGCAACTCGAGTGTCAACCTCAGCCCCTTGGCCTCGACGATCCCCTGGATCATGCGGGTGGCCTCCTTCACGATCTGCCGGAGATCCCCCTGTTCCTTGTTCAACGGCATGCTGTCGGCTTCGATCTTGCTGAGGTCCAGGACATCGTCGATCAGGTCCGAGAGGTGTTTGGCGTTGCGGTAGATGGCGTTCAGATCTCCCCGGTAGGCTGGCGGCAGCGGCTGGCCATAGCTCTCCGGGGCGGTGACCATCATCTCGCTGAACCCGATGATGAGGTTCAGGGGCGTCCGTAGCTCGTGGCTGACGTTCGCGACGAAGCGGGCCTTTGCCTGTTTGGCCTCTTCCGCCTGCTGCCGTGCCCAGGCGAGTGCCTCATTGGCGCGCCACAGGCGGTGGTACGCGCGGTCCAGATCGTTGAGTACGGTGAGCAGCTTGCTGCGATGCATCTGAGCCTCGCGGGTCTGCTGTTCGGCGAGTCGGTAGCTCTCGTACATCCATTCCAGGACGATGTAGAAATTACGGGAGAACGCCCAGGCCACCAGGGCGGCGAGGTTCACGGCCAGGAGGATCCCGGGCGTGAGGAACGTATTCGCGAGGAGGCCACGCAGATTCGGGTAGACGAGCAGCAGCACGAGATCGAAGGCCGCGGCCATAACGAAGCCCAGCCAGGGATGCATCAGCGCGCCAGCGAGCAGCACGGGAATGGCGTAAAGATAGGCCAGGTCCGCTGACCGCATTAAGATGAGAGCTAAGGTGATGGCTGCGGTCAGGCTGAACAGGAAACAAGGCATGGCTGGCTTCGGTGAGCGCTGGGAGATCAGATAGGTGATCGCTGCGCAGAACAGCAGGGTCACGAGTACCAGCAGTGCCTTGATTGCCACCTGTGGCCGTCCGAAGATCGCGACCATCATCCACAGCCAGGTGAAGACCAGGCTGATGGTGAAAAGGTGCCACGCCGTCTGCTG
>JAADGJ010000039.1 GCA_013152435.1 Chloroflexota bacterium
TAGGCTTGGTAGGCCATTACCCCACCAACTACCTGATAGGCCGCGGGCCCCTCCCGAAGCGCCCGAAGGCTTTACTCGACGAACCGAATCGCCGAGCACATGCGGTATTAGCCACCCTTTCGAGTGGTTATCCCCCACTTCGGGGCAGGTCACCCACGTGTTACTCACCCGTCCGCCGCTGATCCCCCCGTCGAATGACAGGGTTCACCGCACGACTTGCATGTGTTAGGCACGCCGCCAGCGTTCATCCTGAGCCAGGATCAAACTCTCCATCCAGAGAATTTATTTGCTCATTGATCAAGGGCCCGAACGCTAGTTCCTTCCTGCCACTCTTCAACTGTTAAGGTGCCACTCTCCGGAGGAACAAAACCGCCGACTCACGTCGGCGGAAGAACACACCTATACGCACTGTCTAGGCCGTTCAGTGTTCTTCCGCTTGTCCCTCCTATCACTTCACGTCTTGGTAAAGCTCGCCGCTCCAGCGGCACCCCTATTCTAACACAAGAGGTGCCTTTCTGTCAAGCCCCAGTTACAACTTTCTGCGACATTCGGCGATGTAAGGAGCCGGCGAACTCGACGCCGCCTATCCTACCACACGCCCTCGATATCGTCAAATCGAGCGTGCGGGGATCGCGTTTGCCTTCTTAAGGTCTCTCCCGCCGCCCACGGTCGGGGCAGCGGCGGCGATATTACCACAGTCCGGCCCGATGGTCAAATCGGGCGAGGAGGACTTTTCCCGGCCTTTCTCAGGTACCCGTTAGCCCTCCGAGACAACGGCGGCGATATTACCACAACCTGGCCCCTCGCGTCAAATCCGGGAGGGGCCGCGCGCGCCCTACATCTCGCGACGCCCCTCCAACGCCCGGGTCAGGGTGACCTCGTCCGCGTACTCCAGATCTCCCCCCACCGGCAAGCCGCGCGCAAGGCGGGTCACGCGAACATCGAACGGTGCCAGGAGCCGAGCGATATACATGGCCGTGGCCTCCCCCTCCAGATTGGGGTTGGTGGCCAGGATCACCTCCCGTATCGGCTCCACCTTCACCCGATCCAGCAGCTCGGCGATCTTGAGATCGTCCGGGCCCACGCCATCCACCGGGGAGATCACGCCATGCAACACGTGATAAAGCCCCCGATACTCGCGCGTGCGCTCGATCGCCAGGACGTCCAGCGGCTCCTCGACCACGCAGATCAGGCCCTGATCGCGACTCTCATCCGCGCAGATGGGACATGGGCTGCCCTCGGCGATGTTATGACAACGCTCGCAAAACGTGATGCGCGTCTTCAGATCCCGCAGCGCGTCCGCCAGCTCCAGGGCATGCTCCTCGGGCGCCCGCAGCAGGAAGAAGGTCAGGCGCGCGGCGGTCTTCGGGCCAATCCCCGGCAGACGGGTGAAGGCGTCGATCAACCGGGAGACAGGGCCAGCCAACGGATCCATCGCGTCTCCTACATCAACCCCGGCAGCCCCAACCCGCCCGTAAGGGCTCCCAAGCGATCGGCCGCCAGGCTTTGGGACTTCTCAATGGCCTCGTTCACCGCGGCCATGATCAGATCCTGCAACATCTCCACATCCTCGGGATCGACGACCGCCGGATCGATCTGGACCGACTGAACGCGCTGATGGCCCGTCATCACGATGACCACAGCTCCCCCACCCACGGAGACCTCCACCGTCTCCTCGCCTAGCGCCTCCTGGACGCGCAGCATCTCCTCCTGCAACTTCTGGATCTGTCCCATCATATTGCCGCCGCGCGCCCGCCCGGGCATGCCACCTCGTCGTTTCCCCTTTGCCATGACTCAACCTCCGACAGATAACTCGAGGCCGATACAGCCCCTGGATTCCGCCTCTATCCCCGTTTCAGATCTGCTCCGCCTGCGCCCCATACTCCTGGATCGCCGTCTTCACCAGCGGGTCGATCTCGGCATCGGACGCCTCCCCTGACGAGCCACCGGATCCGCCGCCGGCCTGGTAGCTCTCCTCGGGCACATACCTCACGGTATGAGGGCTCCCGAAGACCTGGCTCAAGGCCTGTTCGAGCGCCTCCTTCACCTCCGGGCGCTGCAACACCTGCTCGACGGAGTACCGGGCGCGGTCCTGATATCCGATGATCACCTCCTGCCCCTCCACGGCCAGGAATCGCACGCCGCGCCGGGACGAAAGCACCCCCAGGGCGGCCGGGCTCTTCGCCTGCAACTCGCGACGGATGGCCCCCCAGGAACGGCGCAGCAGGGCCAGTTTGTCCTCTCCCGGAGCGGCCTCGTCGGCGCCCGCAGGAACCTGATCCGCCTCCTGCGGCTGGGCGGGCGAGGACTCGGGAGTGATCGCCGGCGCCGGGGGCGCCTCCGCGGGTACCGATGGCTCCGCGGCCTCGGCGGCTGCCCCCTCCCGAGCGTCGGCCGTCGCGTCCTTCCCGTCCGAGGCGGGCATCGCGGCCTCGACGAACGCCAGCTCCAGGGAGAGTTGCGGCTGGAGGCTGGAACGGAGCTCCACGGCCGCCTGGCTGAACTGCCGCAGCGCCCGCACGAGATCCGGCGTGGAGAACCGGCCGGCGATCTCCCGCATCTGCTTTAGCGTATCCGCGTCTATGTCCAGCAGCGATGTATCCCCTCCCACCTTGAGCAACAACAAGCCCCGCAGGTAGGACAGCACCTGTCGCGTGAGCTCGCGCGGCTCTGCCCCCTCCACGATGAAGCGATTCAACAGCGCCAGGCCGGCGGGGACATCCCGTCGGGCCAGGGTGTCTATCCACTCACCGATGGTCTGCTCGTGCACCGTCCCGAGCACATCGCGCACCTGGGCAACGGTGATGAGCTTCTCCCCATAGGCGATGATCTGATCGAGCAGGCTGACGGCATCACGCATGCTGCCGGTGGCCGTGCGGGCGATCAGATCGAGAGCCTCCGGTTCCGCCTCATACCCCTCCGCGGCGACGATGCGCGCCAGGTGTGCGGCAATGTCCGCCGTGCTGATGCGATGGAAGTCGAAGCGCTGACAGCGGGACAGGACCGTCGCCGGGATGCGGTGGGGCTCCGTCGTGCACAGGACGAAGACGACGTGAGGCGGGGGCTCCTCCAGGGTCTTCAGGAGCGCGTTGAAGGCGCTGTTGGAGAGCATGTGCACCTCGTCGATGATGTAAAACTTCATGCGGGCTTCGTTGGGGCGAAAGCCCACCTTATCGCGCAGATCGCGCACATCATCGACGGAGGTGTTGGAGGCGGCATCGATCTCAACCAGGTCGAGGAGCCGACCCTCCGTGATGGCCTGACAGATGCGACATTGGTTACACGGCCGCTCGTCCGGCTCCGCCAAGCAGTTGACAGTCTTCGCCAGGATGCGCGCCGTGCTCGTCTTGCCGGTGCCGCGCGGGCCGGCGAAGAGATACGCATGGGCGAGACGCCCCTCCCGCAACGCGTTGCGCAGCGTGCGGGTCACATGCTCCTGTCCGATGACCTCCTCGAAGGTTTGCGAGCGCCACTTTCGGTAAAGGGCCTGCGCGGCCATGGGTGCCTCCCACAGGTGATACGGCCTTTTCAGGATGCGGATGAGCCAAGTGTATCACCGCTGCGGGCTTCTGGCAAGTGATTTTCCGTGCGCGGCCTGGCGGAGGGATCAAGCGCATGCCAGAAGATGGGCCTCGCGCTCCATCACGCTAATCAGCAGCGGCAGCTCCCACGCTGCCGCAAGCGGGACATGGGAGCTGCCCCGTCCAGAGAGGGCACAACGAGCCGTGAGAGTGTGTCTGAAAAATGCCATTGCTTCTGCTATGGGGAGGCTCGGAGGGGCGGAGCCCCTCCGGAAAAAGCCTTTCTTTTGCCCTCGACCTGCCTGGCCTCGGCCTGAGTCCTTCGGGAAGGGCCGAGAAAGGCAGGTGCAGGCCGGAAAAGTGAGATCTCCGTGGAGGGGAGGTCCCCTCCACACCTTCCCCTGTGGAGCTGGTCGTTGAAGGAGACCTCCTCAGACATCTTGCCGGTAAATTTTCAGACACGCTCTGAGCTCAGAGCACGCGAACAAACGGGAATCAGCAGCGGCAGCTCCCACGCTGCCGCAAGCGGGACATGGGAGCTGACCCGTCCAGAGAAGGCACAACGAGCCGCCCCTCAACGCGTCCCTTGACCATTCGCGCCGGGAAATGCACGAAATACGAGGGGGAATCCGACCGAGGATAGGGGGAGAACGATGAGGACGATTCAATCCAAGGCGGACGAAGCGCGCCCACCAGGCAGCAAAGGGCCCATCGCCGAACGCGACGGGCCGCAGGCGGTCACTCCAGCCGGACCCACACATCCCCCCAGAAACGCCCTTTGGAGGGGGGATAGCCAAAGAGGCGCCAGGTCTCATCGGGGAGGTCGATGCCATCGCCCGCCCCCGTATCCTCCACGGCCACCTCCACGTACCGCCCTGTGGCCGGATCGAGGATGCGCAGGCGGTATCCCCAGGTGTGACAGGGGCCATAGCGTTCCACACAAACCCGCCGAACCCCGAAGGCCTCGCCCTGCAGGAGCCGCAGGCGCGCCAGGATGATCCACCCCACGCTGGCGATGCGCGCGTTCGGCCGGTACGCGATCGTGCTGGCCGTCGCCATCCCAGGACGAAAACGGGGGCCATAAAACCGAATGGGATACACGCCCACGTGTACCCAGCGCCCCCCCTGGCCACTCGAGGGGGAAGGTTCCTCAATGCGAGGAATCGGACGAGGCGGGGAAATATCCTGTGCTCCCCCCTGTCCGGGCAATGGGCCCACCAGGTGGCCAAAGAGCACGAAAAACCCGGTCAACAAGGTAATCGGTAGCTTCGTCAATACACGTTCCTCCATGAGGCCAGAACTGCGGCCGTGTGACTCTCAGCATCGAATGAGCGATGCAATTCTTATAGACGATCGACCCGCCCGCGGGACGCGCTCAGCCCCGCGCGCCGTTGACGCGCGGGGCTGTTCCTCCCCATGAATCGACCGCCGCCCATATGTCAACTATCGATAGTCCTCCGGGTTCGCCTGCGCGATCTCCTCCGCGGTCACCTCACGCCCCAGATGGTTGGACAGGTAGATGCCTTCCGTGATCTCAGCCGTCTTGAGGGCCAGGCCCGCCGTGTCCAGCAGCGGGATGCGCCCCAATTGGGCCCACATCCAGTGCTTCTGGGAATCGTAACGGCTCCTGTTGTACAGGTTGGTGTGGCCCTGACGCCATCCGGCCAGGTTGGGATCGCACTGATGCCACCGCCAATCCGCCGCATCCACGTCAAAGGTGGCATCCATCTCCATGTCGGCCAGCGTGGTGAAGTAGGCCAGGGGCTCCACCCGGATGCCCGCTTTAGAGCCAAAAATATGATCCCCATCAGGAGGATCGGAGTGGATAGCCCACGCCTCCTCCATGAAGTAGGTGATCCCTCCCTCCAACCGGATCAACCCCAAACCCAGTTCCTCCACGTCGTAGCCGCTGCTCTCGCGTCGGTCCGGGTACATGTTCTCCAGCTTCTGATAGGTGACGCCGGATACGGTCTTCACCGCCGGATTGCCCAGCAGCCACATCACGCGGGCGATGTGATAGACGGCCATGTCCAACATGGCGCCTCCCCCGGCCACGGCGCGCTGCACGAACTGAGCGGTGCCGTAGCCGTCGACGAAGGGGCGGCCGCGCCGCCGATAGTAGCTGGACTTGGCGTAATATATGTCGCCCAAATATCCCTCGTCGATCAGCCGCTTGGCAGCCCGAGCGCTCGGGGTGTACAGGGTGGATAGCTGGATATGGAGCATGCGCCCCAACTCCTGGGCCGTCTCATACATCTCCCGCGCCTCCCGATAGGTCCACGCCATCGGCTTCTCGCAGTAAACGTTCTTCCCCGCCTTCAGCGCGGCGATGGTCACCGGCGCGTGCAAGCGATTGTGCAAGCACACATCCACTGACTGAATATCGTCTCGCTGCAACAGCTCCTGGTAGTCGGTGTACACATGTGGGATGCCGAACTCCTGGGCCACCCGCCGGGCCTCATCCTCACGAATGTCGGCGATGGCCACGATCTCCGCCTCGGGGATCTCCATGTACGTCTGCAGATGGGCCTTGCCGATCTGCCCAACCCCGATGACTCCCACGCGCACCTTGTCACCCATGAAATACCTCCTTTGGGGATACCATCGTGCCCTTCCCCATGAAGATGGCGCTATCTTAGCACAGTCATCCGGGCCGGTCAATGAAATGTGTCATCGCCGCAGAGCCTTCCTCGCCGGGGTTGCCGCGCGGGCATATCCTCTCGCGCTCCCCTTTCCGGCGTGATCACCCCTCGGGGGAGAAGGCGACGAGGGGAGATCTCGTCCACGCCGTTCGCTCACGATAGAAGAGCTGCATACGCCATCCTCCGGAACGGCCGCTACAGGAAGCGAGAGGTCGGCATGGTATAATGGCGGTGACGCGTGATCGTGACACCCGACGTGGATTGTGATCGTTGTGTGAGAGATCGTGACGGAGAGATGGAGGAGCTTCCGATGCACGTGCTTGGCCGCCTCTTCGGCTTTCTACGTCCGTACTGGAAGGCTCTCGTCCTCACTTGCGTGCTGCTGATCCTCAGCACCGGGCTGAGCCTCCTTCCCCCGCTCGTCCAGCGCCAGATCGTGGACGACGTGATCGGCGCCCGGGATCTGTCCGGGCTGGGGCGGATGATCGCCACCCTGGCGGGCATTTACGCGCTGCTGGCGTTCGTCGATTTCGGCGAGCAGTATATGCGCCACGCGCTGGGCGAGCGCTTTCTCTTCGACCTGCGGGTGCGCATCTACGACCACCTGCAGCGCCTGTCCCTTTCCTTCTTCGAGCGCACCTCCACCGGGGAGCTGATGTCGCGGGCGACCAACGACGTGAACGCCCTGGAGCAATTCGTCACGCATGGGGTTATCCTCACCGTCGTGGACCTGCTCAGGCTGCTGGGCGCGTCGGCCATCCTGCTGACGCTGGACTGGCGGCTGGCGCTGATCGCGCTGATCCCGGCCCCCATCATCGCCGCCGGGCTGCGGTGGTTCAACCAGCACGCGCGGCCCATCTACCGCCGCGCCCGCGACCGCCTGGGCGACATCAACGCGAAGCTGCAGGACAATCTGGCCGGCATTCGGGTGATCCAGTCCTTCGGCCGCGAGGACGTGGAGCTGGAGCGGTTTCGCAGCACCAGCCAGCGCTACTACCACGAGCGCGTGCGCGGCATTCGCGCCTGGTCGACCTTCTTCCCCGCCATGCACTTCGTATCCGCCATGGGCGGCATCCTGGTGCTCGGCGTGGGCGCCCGCATGGTCGTCCAGGGGCAGATCTCCCTGGGTACGCTGATCGCCTTCCTGGCTTACATCCTGTCCTTCTACGAGCCGCTCCGTCGGCTGACGGAGGTGGACAACACCTTCCAGCAGGCCATCGCCGCCGCCGAGCGCATCTTCGAGCTACTGGATGAGGACCCGGAGATCCGGGATGCGCCGAACGCCATCGCACTGGACGAGGTCCGAGGGGATGTGGTGTTCGACGACGTCCACTTCCGCTACGGCGATGGTGACGAGGTGCTTCACGACATCTCGTTCCACATCGCCCCCGGCGAGGTCGTGGCGCTGGTCGGCCCCAGCGGAGCGGGCAAGACCAGCATCGCCAACCTGCTGTGCCGTTTCTACGATCCCGACCATGGCCGCATCCTGCTGGACGGCCACGACCTGCGGGAGATCCAGATCCGATCGCTGCGCCGACACATCGCCGTGGTGCTGCAGGACACGTTCCTCTTCAACACGTCCGTGCGGGAGAACCTGCTCTACGGCAACCCGGAGGCCACGGAGGAGGAGATGATCGCGGCCGCCAAGGCGGCCTATGCACACGATTTCATCCTCCAGCTGCCCCAGGGATACGACACGGAGATCGGTGAGCGCGGGGTGAAGCTGAGCGGCGGTCAGCGACAGCGATTGGCGCTGGCGCGGGCCATCCTGGCCAACCCCCGCATTCTGATCCTAGACGAGGCCACCTCATCGGTGGACGCTGAGGCGGAATACCTCATTCAGAAGGCACTGGAGGAGGTGTTGAAGGGGCGCACGGCGCTGGTGATCGCCCACCGACTGAGCACCATCCGCAACGCGGATAAGATCATCGCTTTGGAGAACGGGCGCATCCGGGAGGTCGGCCGCCACGAGGATTTGCTGGCCCGCGGCGGGCTGTACAGCCAGCTCTACCAACGCCAGCTCACACTGGCAGCGGCCGAGCACGAATAGGTGTCCCAGAAGGCATCAACACACCTGTCGCCGTTCCTGGAGCCCTCCAGCCGGGAAAGGGGGAGATATGCTCCACAAGATGATCTTGCTTGTAGTTCTGCTTCTCGCCCCTTTCTACCAAACAGCCGGAGATGACGATCCCCTGGTCTCGTACCCACAGCAGCCACAGGCGCAATGGACATGGTTCGGAGGCAAGCTAGAGTATTCTTTCAATCATCCTTGCCTTGACTCAAGTTTCTATATTTACACGGGAGATGGCCCAAACGGAGAGTTGTTGGGCAGCGGGAAAGCATTTTTCAGTTACGACAGAGTCAACTGGTATTTCGCCATCTATCTAGATCGTCCTCTGCGTGAAGGCGAGACGATCACGGTCTATGCGGAGTGTGCGGAGAATCAGGTCGTACAGGACACATTTGTCGTATTGCCGTTCCAATCCTGGCCCAGGCCTCTCGATTGGCACATGGTCCCCGGCATGTACGACCAGCCTATAGAAGGCGACACGATGATACGGGGCCGACTAACTCCCTCGATATGCGCAGATGCGCTGGTTTCGGTATCCCTCGGCGCAAAACCATCGGGTACCCGCTTGGGAACCAGTACGGTCGAAGTTGATGGGAGCTTCCGAGTGTACCTGAGCCGGTCCCTGCGAGAGGGAGAGCTCATCACCATCTATGCCGAGTGTGCCAAGGGGCCACGAGGGGTGTTTGTCTGGGACACCCTGGCCGTGTCACCGGCTCCACCGCAGATCCCCGAGCCCGGCACGATTCTGCTCGTGGGCGGCGGACTGGGAGCACTGGCCTCATGGATCCGGCTTCATCAAAGGAAGCCCTGATGTTCTCTGAACTCCAGGACGGATTCCGCAGCCCACCCGCCGACGCCCGGCCGTGGGTGCGCTGGTGGTGGTTCGGCAACGCGGTGACTCGCGAGGAAATCGATCGCGAGCTGCGCTTCATCGCCCAATCTGGCTGGGGCGGCGTGGAATTGCAGTGTGTGTACGCCTGGCCGGATGTGCCGCCCGGTCCGGACACGCTCAGCGACGCCTGGTTCGAACGGGTCGACTACGCCGTCTCCCGAGCCGCCGCGCACGGCCTGGGCTTCGACCTCACCTTCGGCAGCGGGTGGCCGTTCGGCGGGCCGCATATCCCCCCGGAGGCCCGGGTGACCACCCTGCGCGCCACGACCCGGATCGTGCGAGGACCGGAGCGGATCGCCCTCGACATGCCGCCGACGCCGGGCGAGCCGGTGATCTCCTGGCTGGCCGCGCCCGCTCGCTCGGATCGCTTCCCGCCGTCGGTGCGATGGCAGGAGGCCGTCGAGCTGGACCCGCCTGAATGGGAGGCGCCCGATGGCACCTGGGCGGTGACGGCCGTCCTCCAGACGTTCACCGGGCAGCAGGTCAAGCGGGCCGCGCCGGGCGGCGAGGGGTTCGTGCACGACCACCTCAGCCCGCGCGGGCTGAACGCCCACATCGCCGGGTGGGGGGAGCCGCTGCGGGAGCATCTCGGCCATCGCTTTGGACGGGGGATACGAGCGCTGTTCTGCGATAGCTGGGAGGTGCAGGGGCCGTATTGGACGGCGGAGTTCCTGGCCGAGTTCCAGCGTCGCCGTGGCTATGACCTGCGCGCCTACCTGCCGCTCCTGCTGGGAGAGTGGCAAGACCCCGACCTGGACCCTGCCCTGCTGGCGGACGTACGCTACGACTATCGTCGCACGGTCGCCGAGCTGGCGATGGATGGATTCTATCGGCCCTTCGCCAACTGGTGTCGGGAGCAAGGGCTGCTATCCCGGGTGCAGGCGCACGGGGCCCCGGCGGATTGGATTCAAGCCTACGGCGCGGCGGACATCCCGGAGACCGAGGCAATCCTCATCCCGATCGAGGCGACGCGCCTGGCCGCGGCCGCGGCGCGCCTGTACGGTCACCAGCGGGTGACCAGCGAGAGCTTCACCTGTCTCTACGGCTGGCCGGCGGTCAAGATGTTCGCCGAGCGCCCGGATGACCTCAAGGCCATCGCCGACGGCCAGTTCGCCTGCGGTCTCCAGCAGATCTTCTACCACGGCTACGCCTACTCGCCCCCCGAGGCGGGCGAGACGCCCGGCTGGTACTTCTACGCCAGCAGCCACATCAACCACACCATCCCCTGGCGGGATCACCTCTCTCACCTCAACGACTACCTGGCCCGGATCAGCTTCCTGATGCAGCGGGGCGTCGCCGTGACCGATCTCGCGTTGTATGAGTCGGTACATGACCGCTGGCGCGGCTCAACGGCCGCCCTGGGGCCCACGGGCGACGAGGCGGATATGTTTCAATGGCCCGAGGCGCGAGAGGCCCCTCAACCGCCGTCGGAGATCACCGGCTATACCTTCGACTGGGTCAACGATGAGGCGCTAGCCCGGGCGGCGGCCCTCGAGGGGCAACTGCGGCTGGGCGAGCAGACCTACCACGCGATCGTGCTGGATCGCGTGCGCTGCCTGCCGCTGGCGACGGCGGAGCGGCTGTGCGCGCTGGCCCGAGCCGGGGTGCCACTCGTGATCCTGGGCGATCTCCCCGAACGCGTCCCCGGACTGTCCGATGGCCCGGAGGCCAGCGCTCGGTTGCGGGCCATGTTCGCCGAGTTGCTGGAGGAGGAAGATGTACCTGTGTATCGCAGCGTGGATGCTTACCGGGCGGCTGGCGGCCTGCCTCCCGACGTGATCCTCAATGGGACTGGCGACGTCGAGATCTGGTGGGCCCATCGCCTTGTGGAAGGCACGCACCTCTACTTCCTCCCACACCCGGATGTGACCCGGCTGCGCTATCCGCTGCCCTATCGGGACGGCAGCCGACGTCCGGGCGATCCGATCACGTTGGATGTGCGCTTTCGCGTATCCGGGCGGGCGCCGCAATTGTGGGACGCGGAGATGGGAGCGATGTATGCGCTCCCCGCGCATGACGACGGCACCTACACACGCGTGCGACTGACGTTCGCGCCTAACCAGGCGCACGTGATCGTGTTCCCGCCCGCGGGTTCGCCCGCGCCCGAGGAGACGTATCCGACGCCCGGCACGCATACGCTTCCCATCGTCGGCCCGTGGCAGGTCACGCCGCCCGACGGCACGACCGAGACGTGGCCCGACCTGCGTGACTGGCGGAATGATCCTCGGCTGCGAGACTTCTCCGGCACGATCTCGTACCGCGCGACGATCGATCTCCCGGACGGGGTGCCTCCCGGCCCCATCTTCCTTGACCTGGGGAGGGTGGAGGTGGTCGCCGAGGTGCATGTGAACGGCGAGATGGCGGGCGTGCGGCTGTGGGCGCCCTACCGGGTGCAGGTGGGTCGCCATCTGCGCCGCGGCCGCAACGAGATCGAGGTGCGTGTGAGCAATCTGCTCTACAACGCCGTGCAGGGGCGGCGCGAGCGGGAAGGGGGCGTGCGGCCGATCCCCGGACTCAAGCCCAACGAGTGGGAGGCCGTCATGGAGCAGAGGCTGATCGATCCGGTGACGGAACGGCTGCCGTCCGGGCTGTTCGGCCCCGTGCAGTTACGATGGTGAGCAACACGCCCGTATGGGCGATGATTATATCTCCTGGCGCTCGATGCGCTCGGGATCGGGAAGGGGATCACCAGACAGGTACGCCTCGATCATCCGCCGGGTGACGATGAACAGCGGCTCGGGGAGGTCGTCCAGATCGTACCATGCCCATCCCTCGCACCTGTGAGGCTCCATGAGCACCGGGTCACCGCATGGGGCCTGGCAGACCATGTCCACGTCGATGTAGTGCTTGTCCTCTCCCCACATGTAACTGCCCACCGCCAGGAAGCGGACGTCCTGGACGTCTAGCCCCGTCTCCTCCTTCACCTCGCGGCGCGCGGCCTCGGCCAGGCTCTCCCCAAGCTCAATGTGTCCGCCGGGGGAGGCGTAGTATCCCGCGCCGTGACCGCCCTTACGCTTTCCCAGCAACACCTTCCCATCACGCAGGACCAATACCCCCATGCCCACCTGAGGACGTGGCTCCCGTCCCTCGGCGTTCCGCTCCTCCACGCGCTGCTCCGCCATGTAGCAACCTCCAGAGGCCGTTGATGATCTCTAAGGAATTTGCTGGTAAGGTGTCTGATGGACACCTTCAGCCACCATCTCCACAAGGGGAGGTGTGGAGGGGAGGTCCCCTCCACGGAAAACCTACCTTTCCGACCTGCACCTGCCTTTCTCGGCCCTTTCCGCAGGGATCTGGGCCGGGGCAGGGCAGGTCAAAGGCGGAAGAAGGGCTTCTCCCGGGGAAGTTTCGCCCCTCCGGGCCTCCCCATAGCAGAAGCAACGACATTTCTCAGACACGCTCTAACGCAAGACTAACGTTTCGCTCGCGCCGATCCAACGCGCCGGAGTATACAATAAATGAGTTGTGGGACCAAAGCGACCGGATTGCTGAGCTCGGAGACACCCAATGGGACATAGAGGAGGAGATGCCTATGGCTCAAGCTGCTGCGCAGACGCATGCAGAGGCGGAATCCTTCGAATTCAAGGCCGAAGTACAACAGCTGTTAAACATCCTGGTGCACTCCCTCTATACCGAACGAGAGATCTTTCTGCGAGAGTTGATCTCCAACGCCTCCGACGCTCTACACCGCCTGCAGTTCGAGATGCTGACCCGACAAGACATCGTGGACCCGGAGGCGGAGCTGGCCATCCACATCGACTTCGACGAGGAGGCGGGCACGCTCACCGTGAGCGATACCGGCGTGGGCATGACGCGCGAGGAGCTGATCGAGAACCTGGGCACCATCGCGCATTCGGGGGCCATGGAATTCCTGAGGAAATTGCAGGAGAGCGGCAAATCCGCCGCGGACATCATCGGCCAGTTCGGTGTGGGCTTCTACTCGGCCTTCATGGTGGCGGACGAGGTGACGGTCACCACCCGCTCCTTCCGGCCGGATGCTCAGCCGATCGCCTGGACATCCCGCGGGGAGAATCAGTACACCATCCGACCAGCCGAGAAGGACACACGTGGGACCACAGTGGAGCTCAAATTGAAAGAGGACGCCCGCGAGTTCCTCGACGCCTACCGGCTGAAGCAGATCGTCCGCCGTTACTCCGACTTCGTGCCGTTCCCCATCTACGTGAAGGGTGAGAAGGCGAATCGACAGACGGCCCCATGGCGCCAGCGGCCGCAGGAGCTCACCGCGGAGCAATACCACGAGTTCTATCGGCAGTTGACGCTGGACACGGAAGACCCACTGTTGTATGTGCACTTCTCCGCCGATGCTCCCGTGCATATCCAGAGCATTCTCTACGTGCCCTCCAAGGCGGAGCGCGGCCTGCTCACCGCGCGCATGGAACACGGCCCCCGGCTCTATTCGCGCAAGATCCTCATCCAGGAGCGCGCCAGCGACCTGTTGCCGCCCTACCTGCGCTTCGTGGAAGGGGTGGTGGACTCCGACGACATCCCGCTCAACATCTCCCGGGAGACGGTGCAGGCCAACCAGGTGATGGCCCGCATCCGCTCCAACCTGGTGCGCAAGCTCCTGAGCGAGCTACAGCGCCTGGCCGAGGAGGATGCCGAGCGCTATCTGCGGTTCTGGCGAGAGTTCGGCCCCTTCATCAAAGAGGGGGTGGCCACCGACGCGGCCAATCGTGTGGCGCTGATCCCCCTGCTGCGCTTCCACTCCTCGAAGACGGGCGAGGACGAATGGATCTCCCTGGCGCAGTACAAGGAGCGGATGAAGGAGGACCAGCCGGCCATCTACTACGTCCTGGGCGAGGACCTGCGTTCCGTGGCCCGCAGCCCGCACATGGATTACTTCCGGGCCAACGACATCGAGGTACTCTATCTGACCGAGCCCATCGATAGCTTCCTGATGGTGACCCTCCGTGAGTTCGACGGCAAGCCGTTGCGCAACATCGCCGACGCCGGGCTGGATCTGCCCAAGACGGAATCGGAGGAAGAGGAGGCGGAGGCGCTGTCGGCCGAGGCGTTCGAGCGACTGCGTCAGCGGTTCGCGGAGGTGCTGGGCGATCGGGTAGCTGAGGTGCGGGAGTCCAAATTGCTGCGGGATAGCCCCTGCCGGCTGGTGACACCCGAGGACACGCCCGGCACCGATCTGCAACGGGTCTATCGCATGCTGGAGCGGGACTATGAGGTGCCGCGCCTGATCCTGGAGCTCAACCGGACGCATCCCCTGATCCGGGACCTGGGTCGGCTGGTGATGGAAGCACCGGACGATCCACTCATCGCCCAATGTGCGGAGCAGTTATACGAGGGGCAGCTGCTGGCCGAGGGGATCCATCCCAATCCGGCCGACATGCTGCCCCGCATCGAGGCGCTGATGGCGGCCGCGGCCCACGCCCGCGTCGGTGACGGCGACACATCAGCATGAGCACCGCCCCTCGCTCCCACAGATGGGACATGGGCGCCCGCCCGCGAGGGACGAGGGCAATGACCTCTCGCTTTAGCCGGGGCGCTGGCGAGCCAGGAAGGCCTCCACGTCCGCTCGCGTGGGCATGGCGGGCATCGTCCCCGCCCGGGTGACGGCCAGTGCCCCGGCCGCGTTGGCGAAGCGCACCGCCTCCGGGAGAGGCCTTCCCTCCGCCATCGCCACCACCAGGGCCCCGCTGAAGGCATCCCCCGCGCCGGTGGTGTCCACCACATCCACCGGGAAGCTGGGGATCCGTTCGATTCCCTCTCGCGTGGCCAGTAGCGCTCCGGCCGCCCCTCGCTTGAGCACCACCGCCTGAGGGCCGGCGGCCAACAGCTCGCGAGCGGCAGCCTCCGCCCCCGCGTCATCCTCCACCGGATGGCCCACCAGAGTGGCAGCCTCCAACGCGTTGGGCGAGATCACCGTCGCCTGCCCCCACACGTCCGGCCCATAAGGGCGCGGCGGTCCTGCATCCACGACGACGGGCACCCCATGTGCGTGGGCAGCGCGGATGGCGGCGGCCACGGTCGCCTCCGGCACCTCGAAGTTGACCAGCATGGCATCCAGGCGATCCCAGTGAGGCGCCAGCCCGGCCTCCACATGTTCGGGCAACAGCCGATTATTGGCCCCGATGACGACCAGGATCGTGTTCTCGCCCTCGTCGTCCACCATGATGAAGGCCACGCCGGTCTGCGCCTCTGGATCGATCCCCACGGCGTCGGTGTCCACCCCCTCGGCGCGCAGCGCGGCCAGCTCGTTGTGGCCGAAGTCGTCATCTCCCACGCGGCCGACGAGGATGGTTTGCGCCCCCAGCCGGGCGGCGGCCACGGCCGCGTTGGCCCCCTTGCCGCCGGGGCCGATCTGCAGGCGATGGGCCAGGATGTTCTCGCCACGCCGAGGCAGGCGCGGCGTAAAGACGGCCAGATCCGTGATGATGCTGCCCACAACGGCGATCGTTGGCATGGGTCCCCTCCTGATCGTGTTCGAGCGCGCCATCCTGCCGAATTATACAACACGGCGGTTGACCCGTCTACGGGACGCCGCTCCGCTCGCTTTCCCGGCACGAACGGCCGATGTATAATCACGGCACATTCGCGAGGGGGAAGCCCACTGTGGAAGATCTCGCTACCGATCTGCCCGCCCTGCACGCCCAGATCGCCGCCTGCGATCGCTGCCGGACGGCCGGCTA
Organism: Chloroflexota bacterium; assembly: GCA_013152435.1. Classification (NCBI taxonomy): domain Bacteria; kingdom Bacillati; phylum Chloroflexota; species Chloroflexota bacterium. Next base: position 15,792 of record JAADGJ010000039.1, read on the forward strand.
CTTTGTCGAGCGCGCGCCGGTGGTCGCCGGCCCCGCCTCGGCCCGGATCGTCGTCATAGGCCAGGCGCCCGCGAAGGCCGCCAACACGGTGGACGGGCTCCCCTTCTCCGGCGCGGCCGGACGGCGCCTCTTCACCTGGCTACAGCGCGCCGGATGGGATGAGGCGACCTTCCGGTCCCTTGCCTACTTCACGGCGGTCACCAAGTGCTATCCGGGGCCGGGAGCGAACGGCAAAGGGGACCGGGCCCCCTCCCGGCGAGAGCAGGAACTGTGCCGGCCGTTCCTGGAGGCCGAATTTCGCATTTTGCGTCCTCATCTGGTACTGCCCGTAGGGCGGCTGGCCATCGAGCAGTTCGTGCCCGGCCGTTTCGTCCTGGCAGACGTCGTCGGGCGGAGTTTCCAGGCGGGCGCGGAGTCGCTGGCCCCGGACGCGTGGATCGTGCCGTTGCCCCACCCATCGGGGGCCAGCCTGTGGTTGAACCGGCCTGAGCACCGGCGGCTGGTGGATCAAGCGATCACGAAGATCGCCGAATTACGCCAAGCTTTGATCTGAAGCAACTGCAGGATCGGGAGGCGAACATGGAGATTCGGGTGCAACAGGGGAACATCGCTCAGCAGGCGGCCGACCTGCTGGTCGTCAATTTGTTCGAGGGGGTCACACAGCCCGGCGGAGCCACCGGGGCGGTGGACAAGGCCCTCGAGGGCGCCATCAGCGAGGTGATCGCCGCCGGGGATTTCAAGGGCGAGCGAGATAGCAGCGTCGTGCTGTATACCCGCGGCGCGATCCCGGCACCGCGAGTGCTGGTGGTAGGCCTGGGCCCCGCCGAGAAATTCGACCTGAACGAGGCGCGCCGGGCGGCCGCGGTGGCGGCCAAACGAGCTCGCGACCTGGGGGTGAAGGAGATCGCCACCATCGTGCACGGCGGCGGGATCGGCGGGCTGGCGCTGGATGAGGCCGCTCAGGCGGTGGCGGAGGGCAGCGTCCTGGCTCTGTATCGCTTCCGCAGGCACGCGCCCGATCCGGGCGAGGACGAGGGTCCCCAGCGGATCACGCTGGTGGAGTTCGACGCAAGCAAGGTGCCCGATGTGGAGGCTGGGGCCGAGCGCGGCCGGATCATCGCCGAGGCGACGTGTCTCGCCCGCGACCTGGTGAACGAGCCCGCCAACTATCTGACGCCCACCATCATGGCCGAGCGGGCGGACGAGATGGCCCGCTCCGTCGGGCTGCGCTGCACGATCCTGGACGAGGACCAGATGCGCGACCTGGGGATGGGATTGCTGCTAGGGGTGGCCGCCGGTTCCGATGAGCCGCCTCGGTTCATCATCCTGGAGCACAACGCCGAGCGCACGGACCTCCCCACCATCGTGTTGGCAGGCAAAGGGATCACCTTCGACTCGGGCGGGATCAGCCTGAAGCGAAGCGAGGACATGTGGCGCATGAAGGGGGACATGGGAGGCGCCGCGGCCGTAATCGGCGCCATGCAGGCCGTCGCCCAGCTCGATCTTCCGCTGCGCGTGATCGGGCTGGCACCGTGCACGGAGAACCTGCCCAGCGGGCACGCCATCAGGCCGGGCGACGTGCTCACCGGGATGACGGGCAGGACGGTGGAGATCATCAGCACGGATGCGGAGGGACGGCTGATCCTGGCCGACGCGCTGGCCTACGCGGACCGATATAGGCCCCAGGCCGTGGTGGATCTCGCCACGCTGACGGGGGCCATCGGTGTGGCCTTGGGAAAACAGGCGGCCGGGTTATTCGCCAACGACGATGGCCTAGCCGAGCGTCTGTTGCGGGCGGCGGATCTCAGCGGCGAGCGCCTGTGGCGCATGCCGTTGTACGAGGAGTACAAAGAGGTCATCAAGAGCGAGGTGGCCGAGGTCAAGAACTCCGGCGGCCGGTTCGGGGGCGTGGGAGCCAGTGCGAAGTTCCTCGAGCACTTCACCACCGGCTATCCCTGGGCGCACCTGGACATCGCCTCGATGACGATGACCGATGAGGCATCCCCGCTGGGGCCCAAGGGGGCCACCGGCTATGGGGTCCGTCTCCTCGCGCAATTCCTGAGGGGTTGGGCGGGCTCCTGAGTCAATCCATCTCCTCATAAAAAGGCGGGAGGCTTTGCAAAGCCTCCCGCCTGCGCGAGCGCGGTCCCAATAAAGCCGCTTCTCGTCGTTCTCAGCCGGGGATCGCCTGGCCGGCCTGATCGTTATGGCGGTTCCGAAGGAGGTAGGCGACGACTCCTAGCACGGAGACGGCCGAGCCCACCGCCGCCGCGCCAAGCATCCATTGTCGCCGTGACACCCGGACGTGACGTCGGGCAAGGGCCCGCTGTGTCTGCTTCCGCTGAGCGGCCTGAATCAGGCCCTGATGCAAATGTTCCCGATAACTCGGCCGCGGACGGACCGGTTTGAGGGTGGCCGCGAGGACATCGGTCAACTCCATCAGAGACCGTGCTTCGTCTGCCAGTTCGGGGGGCAGGGCCGACGGTGAGATCGCCTGAGATTCGCCGCGAACCAGGCCGTCGGCGTACTTATTCAACCAATCGACCAACACTTGTGCGCTCCTTCCACGCATAACCTACTCCTGCCAGTCTCGCTCGCCCTCCCAACGAGCCGAACCTGCCGCATCCTCGGGGGGTGTCCCCCGACTGGCATCGAGCCCCGCCCCTCAAAAGCCGCGTGACCGTAAATCATCACGCAGCGCAATCAGCGTTCGATGATACAGGGATTTGATCGCGCCCTCCGTCCTCCCCATGATGCGTCCGATCTCGGCATTGGACAGCCGTTCCCCGAACTTCAAGATCAGGAGCTGCTGTCGATCGGGAGGGAGGCGCCGAATCGCCTCCAGCAGAGCCTCCTGCGCCTCGTTCCGCTCTACCTCATGTTCCGGGCTGCTACCGGGCGCCGAGAGCCGTAACAATCCATCCAGCGAGATCATCCGATGTCGACTTCGATCACGGTGCCAGTTGGCTACCAGGTTATGAGCGATGCGATACAGCCAGGCCGAAAAGGGCAAACCACGATCCACGTACCGATCGATGTGATCCAGCGCCCGGAAGAACGTGCGCGCCGTCAGATCCTCGGCGTCGTGGTGATTGCCGATTCGGTAGTATATGTAATTATAGATTCGATCCACATACCGCTCGTAGAGCTGTCCAAAGGCCTCTGGATCGACCTTGGCGCGCTCCACCAGCCGGGATTCGCTCTCGTCTCGTGACACGATTGGGTCCTGATCCGGCCCCCTGGCGTGTCGACGATCACACATCATACAACACCGAAGGGCCAAGGAAGTTGCGTGGGGTACCGTGCAGTGGGAAGCGATCACCCATTGCGGGGGGAGTATAACGCAGAAGGCTGGCCCGGTCAATCGCGCCAGCCCTCTAGAGATGCACGCTTTTCATGTGGAAGTCGGATTCATTCCCCGAACGCCCCGGATCCCGATGTCCGGAGGCCAGGGTCAACCCTCCTCCTCCGGAAGAGCGGGCGTCATCGCGACCCCCACCACCTTGGGGCCCACGTGTGTGCCCAACACCGGCCCCAACTGGCCCACGTAGATGCGGGCGCAGTTGATCCGCTCCTGAACCTGCTTCGCCACACGCTCCGCGTCCTGGGGGGCGCTGCTATGGAGCACCCCCACATGATAGGCGTACTCCGTCTGCTTCGATCGCTCCACGGCGATCTCGACCAGGCGATCCAACGCCTTCCGGCGGGTACGCACACGCTCCACCGGTTCCACACGTCCGCCCTCCACGGTCAGCAGCGGCTTGATATTCAGCAGGGTTCCCACGAGGGCCTGTGCGCCCCCGATCCGCCCGCCCATCTGCAGGTACTTCAGCGTGTCCACGATGAACAGGATGGAAGTCAGCGGAAGCAACCGCTCCACCCGGCGCGTGATCTGCTCGCGCGTCGCCCCGGCCAACGCCATGCGGGCCGCCTCCTCAGCGACCAGGCCCAGGGCCAGGGAGGTGGTGCGCGAGTCGATCACCGTGATAGGGGCATCAGGCATGGCTTCCTTGGCCATGATGGCGGAAGTGTAGGTACCGCTCAGATCAGATGAGATCACGATGCAAACGACCTCATCGCCAGCCTGGACGGCCGCCTCGAAGACCTTCTGGAAATCGCTGGGAGGGGGCTGTGAGGTCGTCGGCAGCGTCGGGCTGGACACCAGCCGCTCGAAGAACTCATCCGAGGTGATGTCGATGCCGTCCAGCAAGACATCCTGGTCGAAGATCACCCGCAGGGGCACGATTTGGATGCCGAGTTCTTCAGCGACATCCCGGGGTATGTCACTGGTAGAATCCGTAACGATCCGAACCATGATCTCTCCTCCGTATCTGTAAGTCGCGGGGACATTCCGGGCACGCGCGCGGAGAGCCCCCAGGATGGACGCGCACTACATAACACCGTTGGAATGATCGTGCGGGTTTAGGCCGGTCGTTGGCGGCCGGCCAGGATGTGGATCGCTTCCTGCAGGAATTCGGAGAGGCGCCGTTGACTCTCTTCGTTCAGCCCGTGGATGGCTTTCTGATAGCGCTGAACGTTCGCGTACAGCGTCTCCAGCAGATGACGATCAGAGGTCATGTTCAACGTGGAGCCCAGGCTGAGTCCCGCCAGCGTGCCAAGCCCGATCTCGTCCGCCACCAGAAGCCCGGACAGCACGTCGACCAAGCTAGTGTCGGCGATCCGGGAGCGCACGCGAGCCAGATTGATCAGCAGAGCCGCGGTCATCTCCGCGCAGAACAGGAGCGGACGACGACGTTCAGGCAGGTGCCGCAGGAGATCCCGCAGCAAATCCCCGTATCCGGACTGACTCGTCTCCCGGAGCCGCTCCAGAATCCGCTCGGTGAAGGAGGACCATTCCTCCGGAGCGGCGTTGTACCCCTCAGAATCCTCTTGGAACGCGACGTCCCGGCGGGCGGGGAGGAACAGCACGCGAGGACGGCCGGGGCCGCCGCCGCGCGCCTCCAGCACATATAGGGAGCGGGCCATGCCCTTCTCCTCCAATACCTTGAGCATATCGTACGCGGAGAAGGGGCTGACCCCCAGGCTGGCGGCCACCTCGGTATAGTGTACCGGGCCGCCTCGCTCGCGGGCCAGATGCTCCAGCTCGGCCAGAAACGCACGCTGGCGAGGCGTCAGCTGGGACATCGCCGTCACCCATCAATACGCGCCGCGGCCGCGCAGGACGACGCCGATGGTCTTCCAGAGGATACGCAGATCGAGCAAGGGGGAGTAGTGTTGGATATAGTAGAGATCGTCTTCGGTGTGCAGATGCATAGCGCGATCGCTGCGACCATTCACCTGCCACCATCCGGTGATGCCAGGAGGCACCGCAAACCGCTTATGCTGCCAGGACTCATACTGGTGAACCAGCCAGGGCAATTCCGGGCGTGGCCCCACCAGGCTCATCTCTCCCTTCACCACGTTGAAAAGCTGGGGCAGTTCGTCCAGGCTGGTGCGACGCAGGAACCGGCCCACCCGGGTCACCCGCGGATCATCGCGGCGCTTGTACAGGATCCTCCCCTCCTCATCGCGCTGGATCACCTCATGCAGACGCCGCTCGGCGTCGACGTACATGGAACGGAACTTGTAGATCCAGAACAGCCGGCCGTTCTCTCCCACACGCTGCTGCTTGAAGATGGCCGGCCCGGGGGAGTCGATCCGGATCGCGATGGCGATGGCCAGCATCAGCGGGCTACACAACACGAGCACGACGCTGGCGATGGCCAGATCCAATGCCCGCTTGACCAGGCGATTAAACCCGCTGATAGCCGGGTCTCGCAGGCCGATGAGGGGAATGCCGTTCAGGTCCTCGATGGTCGCCCGATAGAAGGCCAGGTCCATCAGATCAGGCACGACCCGCACCTGCACCGGCAGCGATTGCAGTTCCAGCACCAGTTGCTCGATGAAACGGTGGGCGCGCAGCGGGAGGGCAAAGATCACCTCATCGACCTGTTGCTCCTGGACCAGGCGGGGCACATCTCGCACCGTGCCCAAGACGGTGGCGCCGGCGAGCTCCCGCCCCTGCTTGGCCGGGTCGTCGTCCACATAGCCGATCAGATGACACCCGTGCCAGCTGGTCTCCCTCAGGCGCGCGGCCACCTCCCGCCCCACCTTCCCCGCCCCCACGATCAGGACGCGAGGCACCCGTCGGTGCCCATTGGTCCGCCGGAGGATCACCCGGAGGATCAGATGGAACGCGACCAGGAGGAGCAGATCGAACGTGGCGAAGTAGAGGAAAAGCCGCCGGGGGACATCCCGATAGGAGAGGTAGAGGACACCGGCCAGCACCAGAGAGGCCAACCCCACCCCTGTGACGATGGCCTGGAGCTCCCCTACCACGCGCCAGGTGCGCCGGGCGTCGTACAGGCCCACCAGACTCAACAGGATGGGCCACAGGATGGCGACGACCAGGTAGATAGGCACGGGAATGCGGACGTGAATGGGGGACAATCGCACCCCCCAGGGGATGTGGTAGCGTGCCTGGGAGGCGAGGAGGAGAGCCACCAGGGAGAGCAGAACATCCGAGCACAGAAGGAAGAGAAGGTAATTGGTGCTGTATTGTCTGCGCATGGGCCCTCACTCTTCTTTCAGGATAGCTGCTGTGCCGCGGCCCTTACACACCGCGGGATTGTAAACATCTACAAGCGCCAGCCGCTCGCGGCGCCCGAAGCAGCATAACATGAAAGAACACATCGCTTTCCATTATACCATATGTCACTGCCCAGGTTAAACGGGTAACGGCATGGGGATATCCAAAATGAAAGGCGAGCCAGGCGGGTGGAGGGCGAACACCAAGAGGGTTCCATTGGGAGGATACGCCCCTCAAAGCTCCCCGCCGCATCTCCACCGAAATTGAGTGCCTACTCATGAGGGGAAAACTCCCCAAGCTCTCGCCTTTCGGCCATGGCGAGCGCCCGGCGCACCACGGCCAGGGTGTCCGATCGCAGGGCATACTCGCCCAACCGCCCCGGGGCGACCCACTCCGCCGCCTCGATATCCGAGGCCGGGCGGACGATGCCACCTATAACGTACGCCAGGTAATCGAGCACCACGTAGTGAAAGCGCACCCGTCCGGCCTCATCGCGCACGACCGGCTCGAAAACCCCCAGCAGGGGGCCCACCCGGACCTGAATGCCGCACTCCTCGAGCACCTCCCGGCGCACGGCGTCCACCAGCGGCTCGCCGAGTTCCACCAGGCCACCGGGCAGCGACCATTCGCCCCGACGGGGCGGATGGCTGCGACGCACCAGGAGCACATGCCGGTCGTCCCGCACGACCACGGCCCCCACCCCCACCAGCGGATGCTCCGGGTACTCACGCCTCAAGGGTCTGGTCCTCCTCATCGCCGCTGGCATACGGCCAGCTCCACTCATTCGCCCACCGCTCGATGATGGGGATCACCTCCGGCAGCTCTCGAATGACAGCGTCCGGGACAACCGAACCGGTTTTGGGCCCCGTCCCCGTCCTGGCAACCAGATCGGCCCACACAGCCCACATCTGGGCGCCCTGCGCCCCGGCGATGTCCGCCTCCAGATCGTCCCCCACCATCACCGCCTCATAGCCCAAGACGTCCAGGCGGTCCAACGCCATCTGAAAGATCTCCGCCCGGGGCTTACGCCATTTCGCCGCGGCGGACGTGAGCGCCAGGGTGAGATAGGGCCGCAGGCCAAACCGGTCGATCTCCCCCTGGATCAGCCGATCGCTCGTGGCGTTGGAAATGACCCCCAATCGATATCCGCTGCGATGCAGGGCGGCCAACGTCTCCCGGGCCCCAGGGATCAGCCTCCGGCTCTCCCTCTCGGGCTCGAAGAACACGTCGATCGCCCGTTGGATCAGCTCTCGGGGCACATCGCGATACCCGTGGATCTGCAGAAGAAAGGCCAACGTATCCTCGGCCGTGTATTCCTCCTGCTCCTGGATCGCTTTCTGCCAGGCAAAACGCCGAGCTGCCAGCCAATGCTCGGAGAAATCCGTGGGCAAGGAGAAACCCTGGGCGCGCAGCCATGCGGCCATGCGGTCCGCCCCCTCTGCGGCAAGCTCCTCCCATGGGCGTTCTACCGTCGTGAGCGTGTCTCCAAAGTCGAAGAACACGACCTGCACGGCGCGGCGTTCCTTTGGCACGAAAAGCCTCCCCGCTCCAACCCGCTCACACGCGACAATCGGGCCGTTCTCTTCGCGGCCCGAAGCCCATCGGTGAGGAGATAACGAGCGACAAACGGATGGGATGAAAGGTTCGCGGCTATTCTAAAGGGGGTTCAACGTTCCGTCAAAGCTGGAGAGCGTCCACAGGGGAGCTTCCAGATCTCCCTCGGCCCCTTGAAGCCCCTGATAGAGGGCGAAGGCGATCCGGAACTGTTCGACGGATTCCGTCAGGGCGCCATCTGCGGCGTATACATCGCCCAGGTAGGAGCGAACGACGGCCTCGGACTGAAGATCACCGATGCGGTGGAACACCTCAGCGCTCTGAGTGAAGCAATGGCGAGCCGCCGCAAGGTCCTGGCGGTCCCGCTCGATCAGCCCGAGGATTTTCCACATCAGGGCGCAGCCCGCGATGTCCGCCAGCTGTTCCCGTATCCGCAGGCTGCACTGGCACAGGGCACGCGCCTGATCCAGATCCCGCTCCCGCCAGTGTAGCAGGGCAAGCAGGAAGGCGATGTCCGCCTCCAACAAAGGCTCCTGTGCCTCTCGAGCCGCCGTCAAAGCCCGCCCGGCGATCTCCAGGGCCTCCTCGCGGTTCCCCAGGTGCTCCTCCACCCACGCCATGTGAAGCCCGATCACCCCCTCCACGCGGGTGTCCGAGGTTTCCGCGATCGATCTCAGAGCCTGCCGCAGCGCGGCCATAGCTTGCTCGTACTCGCCGAGGGCGCTCAGGCTGCGCGCGATGTGCACCCGGATCAAGGCCCGCCGGGAGGGAGAGCGGGCGCTCCCCAGGGCGGCGTGAAGATGTTCCAGGGCCGCCCGATGATCACCCAACCGGGCGTTCACCTCCCCCAACGACTCGTGAACCGTCGTCTGGGCCCGCGGGTCCCCGACAACCACCGCCAGTGAGAGGGCGCTCCAGTAGAGATCACGAGCCTCCCGCAGGGCGAAGAGGCGCCGGGCCCACGCCCCCGCCATCATCTTGTAGCTCAGGGCCTGCTCGGGCTGCTCGCTCATCTCATAATGCCGGGCCAGCATAGCAGCCATCGCCTCCAGAAAGCCCTGATGCCGATCCTCCAGGCACTTCCCCGCTCTCGCGTGCAGGGCTTTTCGGCGCTCCTCCTCCAACATCTCGTAGGCGACGCGAACCAGGGACTTATCCACGACCACGTACCGATTCGCGTTGTTGAGGAGGATCTCCTGCTCCACCAGCCACCGGGCCATCTCCGCAACCCGCCCCCGATCCATCTGGGAGACGGTGGCCAGCAGATCCTCATCCGCCTCGATCCCCAGGACCGCGATCGCCTCCAACACGCGCCGCGCATCCCCCTCCATGCGGGAAAGGAGCAGCTCATTGCTCTCCCGCAGGCTTCGAGGGACGGCCTCCGGGATGCCGCCGCTCGTGTGCAGCCGCGCCAGGGCGGCCAGAAACGCGGGAACTCCCACCGTCTGGGCTCCCCACGTCTCGGGGGAGATCTCCAGATCAGGCCACATCGTCTTCATCAGCTGCTGAGCGGTCTGGATCTCCAGCGGCTGCAGTTTGAGCCGACGCAACCCTCCCAGCCGCAGCAGGTGGACGCGAAGGCGGCGCAAGGGATGGGCCTGGTCCACCTCCTCCGGGCGATAACTCCCCACCAACAGCACAGGCCATGATCGCAACCGCCTGTACGCCGCCAGGCGCAGCTCCAGTGTGGCCGTGTCGGCCCAATGCAGATCATCGAAGATCAGAACCACAGGAGTATTCCGGGCGATGATCTGCAGGCTCTGCACAACACCTTCATGGATCTGCCCAGGCGTGAAGACCCCGCTGGACGGCATGCGCAAGGACGGCTTCTCGACGTAATCCGCCAACTCCGGAACGAGCCGGAGCAGCACGGGGAACCAGGGCTGTGCCCGCAGGAACTCGCAGATGGCCGTGATCTCCGCGGTCCCCAGCGTGTTCAGGAGCATGCGAAGCACGCGCAGGACCACCCCATAGGGGACGCCGGCCTCGGCCTCTTGACAGGCCGCATACAGGACCATTGCCCCCTGGCTTTCCACCCAGGACTGGAACGACCGCAGCAGGTGCGTTTTGCCAAGCCCCGCCTCCCCCTCCACCAGGATCACGGAGGCATGGCCTCTCAACGCCGCGGCGTAATGCTCCTGCAGGAAGGCAAGCTCTCTCTCCCGCCCTATGAGCGGCCGACCGGTCTGATATGGAAACTGCGGAGTCCCCATCATGATCCTGTCCGGGGAACGATTACACACGTGATCCGGATGAGGCAGGCTGGCAGGCATGGTCATTGACATCCTACGGTGCTAGGGATGGTATCCGCCAGAAACACGTGCAACCGGGACCGCAACGCACCTTTGGCCTTTATCTCCCAATCACCCCACCGGGGAGATGTGGGGCCCTCCAGAACACGTCCCGACGTGTGGGCAAAGGATCTCGTCGTACGGATCGTGAGGTTCAAGCCCTCTTGTAACTGCCTGCATCTATGGATGACGTTCTTGATCGTTCTTGGACGCGCGATTTTTTGGAAAAGTAAGCTGATTTCCTTGACGCGATCGCTCCGGAGAGGGTGAGAGGGACGAAAAATAAGGGATTTCCCTGACCGATCAAGAGGGCTCAGGCGGGTGATCGCCCTCGTGACCTGTGGGCCCTCCCATCCTCATGATGGCGGCACACAGCGCCGCGATGTCCCCGATGCGCTCGCCAAGGGCGGCAGGGACCACGCGGCAGGCGCTCACCGCGCCCGGCAACGCCTCCCGTTGCATCTCCTCCCGGGCGGGGCCCAACACCCATTCCCCCAGACGCACGGCGAGGGACCCGATCACGATGATCTCCGGGTTCAGGATATCCAGCAGGATCGCCAGCCCACGCCCCAGATATCGCCCGGCCTCCGCCAGCACGGCCAGCGCGTCCGGGTCGCCAGACCTGGCCAAATCGGCCAGATCACGCACGGTCACCCGGCCGTCCCCCCACCGATTCGGAAACCGCAGGGCGGCCAGCCGCGCGATCCCGGTCCCAGAGCAGAACGCCTCCCAGGAGCCCTCCTTCCCGTACGCGATGGGCCCCGTCTCCGCAATGCGGATATGCCCCACCTCTCCGGCCAGATCGGAGGTGCCCCGATATAGCTGGCCGTTCAGGATCAGGCCGCCGCCCAGTCCCGTCCCCATGGTCAGAAAGATCACGTTGCGAGCCCCCCGCGCCGCCCCAAAGTACCACTCGGCTAAGGCGCCGGCGTTGCCATCGTGCTCCACGAATACGGGCAGATCGGTGCGATCCTGGAGCAACGGCTTCAGAGGTACGGCGTCCCACCCGGGCAGGTTCGGCGGGGAATAGATGATGCCGCGCTCGATATCCAACGGCCCCCCGACGGACACGGAAACCGCGCGCGGTGAACGCCCCTGAGACTCCGCACGGGCCCTCACCTGCGCGATGTGCCGGCACAACTCCTCGAACGTGGCCTGGAATCCCCGCTCCGGCCGGGTGGGGAATGAAACGCGATCGTAAACCCGGCCGCCGCGATCCCCCAGGATGACGGCCGTCTTCGTTCCGCCGATGTCGAGTCCCAGGATATAGATGGGAGTATCCACCGGGCGCCTCCCCTCTCCGTACAGATCCAGCATAGTGGAAAAACACGGGGCTGTCAACCACTAAACACCGCTTGCTTTTGGGCGCGAATACGCTGGCTCAAGGCAGGGGATGCCCACCGCCCCGGGCCAGCGCGCGTCATGATACGGTTGGATTAGCCGATCTTGAGCGTGACCTCCAGGCCGCTGCCGATGGGGACCAGCACGCTCTCCAGAGCGGGATCTTGTCGCACGCGCTCCAGGTAAGCCGTCACGGCATCCGCATGGGAGAGGATGTTGTCGGCAACGACGATGCTGCCGGGCAACAGCTTGGGCAGCACCAGGTCCAGGTACAGGGAGTAGTCCCGCTTATCCGCGTCCAGGAAGACGAAATCGAAGGGACCCGGCAGCTCTTTCAGGGTTTCCCGGGCGTCCCCCACGATGATCTCCACGACATCTTCCAGCCCGGCGCGGGCCAACGTCTCTCGCGCCGCCGCGGCCCGCTCGGGCGTGATCTCGCAGGTGATGACGCGGCCGCCGTTCGGCCGCGTGGCATCCGCCAGCCACAACGTGGAATATGCGAACGAGGTGCCCACCTCCAACAGACGCGTCGCCCGCGTGGCCTGGATCAGCACGTGCAGGAAACGAGCCGAGTCCGGATGCAGAGCCCACATGCGTGATGTAACCTCTTGCGGCCGCTCCCGCTCCCGACGAGCCCGCTCCTCCAGCTCGGCGATGATCTTCGCGATCCTTGGCTCCATACTCACGTCTCCCTTACCCGGTTTGCTGTGTCTGGAAGGCGGCAACGATCTGGGGCTGCAGCAGATACCAGATGATCAGCCCGCCGATGATCGTGCCAATGGGGAAGTTCAAAAGTCGCAGAACGGACAGTCCTATCGCCGCAATGCGGGCCCATTCCCTCATGTGCCAAAGCCCCCATCCCACGAGGAGATTCGCCAAGGCCAGCAGAAACAGGAACCCGGCCGCCAACACCATGATCCCCCCGACGATGGGGACGGCGATACGCGCATCCGGATCCCCGCTCGCCGCCACCCCCACGATGAACGGGATCGTCAGCAGAGCGCATATGCCCAGCCCGGTCACCACCCCAACCACCAGATGATACAACGCGATCACCAAAACGCCACCAGGGCGAGGCTCCATGATCTCCCCTCCTCACTCACTGAATCTGGACGAAGGCATCCTCCCTCACCTGGAAGATGAACACCTTGGGATCCTGCAGGTCCCCATTCTCCTCATAACGGATCGGGCCGATCAGGGTGTCGATGCGCGCCTCCCGGAGGGCAGCAGCGATCTGCGGCCCATCCACCTTCCCCGCCTTGCGAGCGCCCTCCGCCAGAACGGTCATCGCCACATATCCGTTGATGGAATACGTATCCGGATTGCGATATTCCACCGCCTGGTAAGCCTTGATCCAATCCTCATCCACGGCCAGCGCCGGACTTGGAGCGAAGGCGCTCACGTACATTCCCTCCGCCGTCCCATCCGATTCGTCGATCGTGGCCGACAGGAAGGCACCATCGCTGGCCAGCATGGGCACGGAGATCCCCGCCCGCACCAGGGCCGACCGCAGATAGGGCGCCTCGATCTCGTAACCCGCGTAGAAGATCGCGTCCGGGGCGGCCTCCTGGACGCGGGCCACCTCCTTCGCGTATTGCGATTGCCCCTCGGCCACCTGAAGGGTGAGCACCACATCCGCCCCCAGGCGCTTCAGCTCCTGCGTGATGAGATCGCGCAGGCCGATCCCGTACTCCGTGTCGTTGTGGATGACGGCAACCCGCCGCGCGTTCAATTTCTCCACGAGGAAGGCAGCGTCCACCCGGGCCTGCACCGCGTCGTTCGCGTTCACCCGGAAGAAGTTGCGATATCCACGCTGGGTTAGCGAAAGCTCCGAGGCGGTAGGGGTGATGACGACGATGGGGAGATCCTTATAGATCTCCATGGCCGCCAGCGTCTGACCGCTATTATAATGCCCGACCACCCCCAGCACACGCTCGCCGCTTTGGACCGCCTGGCGTATCTGCTCGGCCACCTGCACGGCGACATCGGAATCCGATTCGTCGTCCAGGGCGACCACCCGGATCTGATACCCGAGCAGCCCACCGGAGCGATTGATCTCCTCGGCGGCCAGGCGCACTCCGCCGACCACCGTCTGTCCTCCATTGGCCTGGAATCCGGACAACGGCGCGGCGACGTAAACGGTGACCTCCCCCTTGGGAGCAGAGGAGCACCCCGTGACCAGCCATCCCAACAGCAACAGCCACACAACGATTCGGCGCATGCCCTTCCCCACGATCAAAGAGATATCCATCGGTGAAGATCCCCGTGAGAGGGGATCCCACCACGATTTGGAAAGCACGGTCTTACGATTCGACGGAGGCCCCCTCCTCGAAGGAGGTTTCGTACACCTCGTCGATGGCCTGCACGATGTCCTGGAGGGCGGCCACCTGATCCGAGATGTCCTTTCGCAGCCGTCGAGCCCGATCGCTATCCACATCACGGGCGCCGATCAACTGGATCTGGGAGTACACCGTCCCCAACGCCGAGATGGTGGCCTCCAGCTGATAGCGCGCTCGGTCCATGGTGTTATCCAGCGCCTCCAGGCTGCGCCATTGCGCCTCCCGGCTTTTCAGGGCAGCCTCCAGCTGCGCCCGCACGCTGGGGTCGTCCTCCCGCTGGAGCTGAGCGCGCAGCCGTCGGATATCCTCCGGCACCTTGGCCCGATCGCGATGGATGATCGGGTCCGACAGGTACGCGTCCACCTTCTCCGCCAGCCGATAGACGCTCTCCAGCCAATCCTCCAGCTGTCGGACGGTCTCCATCAGATGATCGCGCAACACCCCGGAGCGCTGCCGATGAACCAGCCGCTCCATACGTTCGTGATAGCGCAACGCCTGCTCCACCTGGGACCGCAGCGTCTCATCCCGGATACGACGCGGGTTGAACCGCTGGCGAAAGAGCTCCGCCACCACGCGGGCGTTGGTCTCCGGATCGGTCAGGCTGGTGTACACGATGAGCAGCACGGCCGCGCAGGCCAACGCCCCCCATCCCCAGATCGGCCAGGCCGGAAACGGCCGCGGAAGGAAATAGGTGAGCAGGATCGCCCCCGCGATCACCACCGCGCTCTCCCAGCGGAACAGCGCGTACTGGATCATCGCCCCACGGGCGCGTCGTTCGAGTTGGTCTCGGGTTCGTTCGCGAGTCATCAGAAGTAACTGGACAGGATCTTATAGAGTTCTCGAATGGTTTGCAGATCCCCCTGGCGGACCTGCCCCCCTGACGCCTCGGCCAGCGCCTTCAGCACATCATAATCCGCATCGTTCCCATAGGCGATGGCGAAGATCACCACCGGCGGCCCCTTCTGGTTACTCTCCTGGATCTCCCGGACCAGCGCCTTCAGCTCGACGTTCGATGAGTTCTCGCGCCCATCGGTCATCACGACGATGGCGTTGATCCGTTC
Source organism: Chloroflexota bacterium (assembly GCA_013152435.1). Taxonomy (NCBI): domain Bacteria; kingdom Bacillati; phylum Chloroflexota; species Chloroflexota bacterium. Next base: position 30,967 of record JAADGJ010000039.1, read on the forward strand.
GGCGTCGTTCAGACGCCACAGACGCATGTAGGCGGTGCGCACGGCGTCTAACAGGGCCGTTCCCCCACCCGCCTCCAGCTGGTCGATCCTCTGCATGAGCCGCCCCCGGCTCTCACCTAGCTCCGCGAGGGGCTCGATATGGTTGACCTGGTCGGAGAACTCCACCATCCCCACACGTTCCAGGTCCCCTTTGATCTGGTCCAGGAAGATGCGCAGCGCCTGCTGCGCGGCCTCCAGCTTCTCCCCCTCCATGCTCCCCGATGTATCCACCACCAGGAAGACGTTGGTGTGGCGCTTCGTGTACCACCAGACGTTGCGCACAACCTCCACGACTTTGGGCCCAGGGATCTGGAGGGTGGTCTGCGGCTGCGTCGGATCGACGCCGTTCTCCTGGGTGAGAGGAGACCCGGCCCCATCCAGGGGGATGCTCAGATCAGCCGGGCGATATCCGGCCGCCAGGATCCGCTCCTGCACAGCGGGCGACAACAGGAACTCCCGGAACGCCTGAAACGTGCGCCGCTGGTTGGCAGTGGGCTCCGGTCGCTCCAGGAGGGCCAGCGGGTGATCGGCCCACAGCGTCCCCTCGACGGGGTAAATGGCCACCAGGCGCTCGGACGGCCCTTCCAGGTTGAATTGGATCACCAACTGCTCCTGGACCACGAAAGCATCCAGGTAACGTCGGCCCTCTTTTCGCGCCCGCTCCAGGACGGCCAGCTCGCCCTCGCCGTAGTACCGCACCGTCCGCTCGATGGCCGTCACATAGTCGAGGGTGCTCTGGGCCTGCGCGTCCTCGATCGTCAGGTCGCGCACCTTGCCCACGGCCGCGTAGAACTCGGCCAGGGTGGCCAGCAGGCCGCTAGCATGACTGGTGGAGGCGTGATTCCATTTGAAGTCCGGATCTTGCTGGGCCTTCTGCTGGATATCGCGCCACCCGATCGGCCGGTCCGGCCATCCCAGATCCCGGGCCACCGACTCCCACGCGGCGATGACGATGGGGCTGACCGCGTACCGGGTGGTATCGGCGATGATACGCGGGGCGATCCCCTCCGTCGCGCCGACTCGTTCCGCATAGGCACGATCCAGTTGATCCAGCCAGAGGGACGAGTCCGGATTGAGCGCTTGCACCGAGACGGGAACCTGGTACTCCGGGAGCGCCTGCTGCAAGGCGGCCTCGATCATCGTCTCCGAGTCCATGGCATGGATCTGCACGACCATCTTCTTCCCGTCCGGGGTGCGCTGCTTCTGCCCGTTAAAGTCATCGGCCAGCTCCTGCAGCAGCGCTTCCTTCTCCGGAGAGACGGCGACGGCCAGGGTAGCGCTGTAGGGATCGCGAGAGGGCTTCTCGGCCGTCGTGAGGGAATCCCTCCCTCCCCAGGCGAGGGCGAGAAGGAAGACACAGCACGCGAGCAGGAAGCCGACTACGGCCAGTGCGCCGCCGATCAGCAAGCTGCGGGAGGGACGCTTTCTGCGTGTGCGCTCATGGCGGGTCATCGCTCTACCTCTGCGCGACATTCAGGTCGAACCATCGCAAGAGCGCCAGCAGCACGTCCCGATCCGGGGAGCGCATGGCCTCGGTGCGCGGCACCACGGGGCGTACCCCCCGATCCTGATAGCGCACGAACAGGCTCTCGCCGTCGGTTACGGGCACCTCCGGGTTGGCCGGCCGCAGGCCATACTCAATGGCCTGACGCTGCACCTCCGGGGAGAGCAGGAAGCGCTCGAATTCCAGCGCCGCGTTCTTCTCCAGAGCTGTGGTCTCCGGCCCCATCCAGACGGTGAAGGGGAAGTCGAACCAGGTGACGTACTTGGGATAGTAGATGCGCAGCGGGTCCGCCCAGCGCGTCTCGATCCCGGCCATGTTCGTCAGCAGGTCGCTCTCCAGGAGCTGGCCGCCATCGCCCACGGAGTACCCAAAGAGGGCGAAGTCCTCGGCCGTATACGCGCTGCCGCCGCTGACATCCGTTACCGCCCCCATGAGCTCTCCCAGCCAGCGCTGGAAGTCGGGGTCCGTGACATCGGCGGTGGAGATATCGGGGCGATCGTAGTACTCCCCAGCCGCAGCGATCATGGCCGCCAGCCCCCCCACGTTCTTGCGGGGATTCGGCACCACCAGCTTAAAGAACCCCCACTCCGGGTCGCCCCCCAACTCCGGCCATCCCCCTTTAGCGATCGCCGCGTCGTGGATCGTCCGCCAGTTGATCTCGCCGAAATGCGCCTGCAACACCCGGGCGCGGCTCTCATAGATGCCCCAGGCGAACAGGGACACGACGATGGGGCGGGCCCGGTATTCGCCATCGGTCAGGAACACATCCCGTCCCAGCCGCTCTTTGTACGTGGCGTTGGCCAGCTCCACCAGATAGCGGGAGTCCGGGATCCACACGGTGGGGAAGCGCTCCAGCCGCTCCCGCTCTTCCGAGGAGAGCTCGTCAGGCGAGCGATCCCCCAGGATGCCGAATTCGTCCCGATCCCATTTCCCCAGCGCGGCGAGCCCATCCATGGCGATCACTTCCACGGAGATGGGTTCGCCCTCCAGTTTATGTTTCTCCTCGTTGAACTGTCGAGCGGCTGCCCGCACCCACGGCTCCACGGGAAGCGCGGTGAGGATGCGCACCTGGATGGGGCCGCGCGGGGTGATGGTCAGCGGCTCCGGCCGGCTGAGAGCCCGCCAGATCAGCGACGCGGCCACGATGGCCAGCGCCGCCAGAATGACAGCGAAGAAGATGATGCGAGTCCGGCTCATGGACAAGCCTTTCGTTCTGCGAACTCGATGACGAGCGAAGCTTTTCGGCTGCGCGGTCTATCACCGGGAGGGGCCATCGGGATCCGAGACGATCCGATCACGAGCCGGGCTCCCACACTTGGCCTGTGGGAGCCGTCTCGACAAGGGCCGCCTCGGGCCTGATCTGCGCCCCTCTCCGGGCTTTCCGTCCGTGCGGGCTACGCCAACCCAAGCCGCTTCTTGCGCTCCTTCAGCTGCGCCTCCAGGGTGTGTCGCTCCAGAACCTCGTCCATCTGGGCGTCCAACCGCTGTGCGTACATCTCGGACTGGGCCTGCGCCTTATCCAATCGGGCGCGAATGCTCTCCGCCACCCGTGCGATATCCGAATCGCCGGCCCCTACCAGATCATCCAGCGACTGAATGGCCCGTACCGTGATCTCCTTGGACTTGGCCAGGTCCAGCAGTGCCCTGAGCTCCTCTCGCTCCTGCTTCACGGTGGTCAGCCGGGCCTCCAGCTTCAGCTTCGCATCCAGCAGCTTCTGGTACTCCGCCTCCTGGCGGGCCAGCTGATCGCGATAGCTCTCCAGCAGCCGCTGTGTGGAGTTGAGCTTGCTCTGAGCCGCCATAGCCAGCTCGTCGCGCCCCTCCTGGAGGAACAGATCGATGTTGCGATCCAGCTCCGCGACCTTCTTCTCGTACTCCTCGGTCTTGCGCTTCAGCGTCTTGACCTGCCCCCCGACGGTGGCCGCCGCATCCCCCAGATCCTCCAGGTTGTCCTCGATCTGGCGGATGTACTGATCGACGACCGCCAGCGAGTTCGCTTTCAAAGCCCGATCGACCAGCGCGTGTAGGTTCGCCCGGATCAACGTGTCCACCTTTTCCAGCAGAGAAGCCATCGTCATTTCCTCCTCAAGAGTTTATCGGCATCCCCTTCGGAGCGCACCGGCAGGCTGGCGTCCGTGAAGGAGATACGGGAGATTCTGAAGGGCCTCCCACCCCCTCCAGGGAGGCAGGAGCCCTGAGAAGACAACTCGCCGGGGAAGACGCTCGATTCCCCTCAGGAGATGAGGCTTCCGTCGGCCAGCCCCATCCTCGCGCCCGCCCCTATGTCACACATGACTGGCGACAGACTTCCAGCTGACACCCACGGGGGGAGAGACAAGGCGGGCGGAGGTCACCCGCCGACTAGCTTGTACCCGCGGCCGCGCACGGTAATCAAATAGCGAGGGTTAGACGGGTCGGGCTCGATCTTCTGACGCAGCCGGCTCACCAGCTTCTCGATCCGCGCGTCGTCCACCTCGTCGATGTACGCCTCACCCCATACCGACTCCACGACGGTGTACTTGTCGCAGATCTTCCCCATGCGTCCATACAGGAGCAACAGCAATCGGTATTCCAGATTGGTCAGGGCGGGCGTCGGCTTCCCGTCCACGTACACCTCGCCCGAGTCCACATCAACCACGATCCCCCGCGCCTCCGGCCGCTGCACCAGATGCTGGCGCTGCACGTACTCGGTGAACGCCCGGCAGAAGAGGCGCGGGTCATCGCCGTTGCTGACGAGCACCCGCTTCTGCTGGAGGGAGGTCAGCCCGATGGGATCGGGGCGCCTGCCAGGATCGAACAGCGCGAGCAAGGCCTGCTGCTCCACCTCCGTCAGGTGACGCCACACCTTGGCACACTCCGAGCGCACGTTCAGGCTGGAGGCCAGGCGCTCCGCCACCTGTCGATGGATAATGCGATCCTGGATGGCATCCCGCACGGGCTGGCCGGTAACCAGACCCAGCTCCCGGCTCACCGCCTCTAGAAGGCCCGGATGTCCCCCGGCCCACTCCAGGATGAACTGCACATCGGCATCGCCAAAGGTGACCGGCTCTCGCTCCGTGAAGGCGGCGATGAAGCGCCGCGCGTCCTCCTCGTTCAGTGGCCCCAGGTAATAGCGATAGTGAGCGAACAGCTCGTTGAACTCGCCCACGTCCTCGCCGCCGCGAATCTCGCTGAGCCGGCGATCGGTGGCCGTGACGTACGTGAGCTGGCGCAGATATTGATCTCGCAGGGCCCGCAGGTTGAGGAACACCCGGCCATCGATACGGGCCAGGGGGGCGTCGAACTCGTCGAATAACAACACCAGCTCGCGACCCAGTTGCTTGACCAGGATCGTGATGGCCTGGTTGAAGCTGAGCGGCACGTGGAAGGGGCTGGGAGGGCTGACCACGGCCTCATAGGCGGTGCGCAGATCCCCGTCAATGCCGCGCTCCTGAACCAGATCGCGCAATTGATCCAGGATGCAACGCAGCACCAGCTCGTAGAATCCCTGGTCGCTCATCTCCAGCATGCGGTTGCAATCGATATACACCAGCGCCAGTTGATCGGCGTCCGCCCCCAGATGATCCCGCTGCACCTCCGGATCGCGAAGCTGGCGCATCAACGCGGACTTGCCGATGTTGCTGATGCCGATGATGGAACAGGGGTCCAATCGACGGATATAGCCGAAAATGTGCTCTGTCTCCTGCCATCGCGGGCGCGTGGCAGTCCTTTCGTGAACGAGTCCTACCATGACGTCATTGCCTTCCCTGTAAGCCGTTTGTCCGCCATCCATCGAGGCGAGAAGGGGGATGATCGCCTCACAAACCTCCGCCCTCGTCGGGGATATTCCTGATTGTATCTACGCACCATTCTCCCGGGCGTTTCGCCCTTCGGCCCGCTCCTGCCCGATATTCGGGAGATAGATGGGCACGGTGAAGATAAAGGTGCTCCCTTTGCCCTCCTCGCTTTCCACCCAGATCTTGCCGCCGTGCGCCTCTACGATCCGTCGAGCGATCGCCAGGCCCAATCCCGTGCCGCTGAATCGTCGCGTGGAGGAGCTGTCCACCTGGTAGAAGCGATCCCAGATCTTGTCGATCTGATCCGCCGGGATCCCGATCCCCTGATCCTCCACCTCGACGCGTATGAACGTACCCTCCCGTCGCATTCGAATCGTGATCGTCCCCCCTTGCGGGCTGAACTTGATGGCGTTGCCGATCAGATTGTCGAACACCTCGCCCAATCGGCCGGGATCCCCCCACACATCTGGCAGGTCCTCCTCCGCGTCTAACACCAGCTGCAGCCCGTTCTGCTGTGCCACAACCTCGGCGCCCCGGACGCAGGCCTCCGCCACCTCCACCAGGGACGTCCGCTGCCGCTCTATGACCTCCGTCTCCGCCTTCTTCAAGGAGATGATATCGTTCACCAGGTGAATGATGGCATCCCCCCGGTTGGCCATGACGCGGAGAGCCTCCTCCTGCTCCTCGGTCAACGGGCCCAACACCCCATCCAGCAGCAATTCCACGTATCCCTTGATGTAGGTCAACGGCGTGCGCAGCTCGTGGGAGACGTTCTGCACGAACTCGTCCTTCATGCGATCCAGCTGTTTCAGCTCCCGATATGCTCGATCCAGCTCCTCCGCGCGGGCGCGCTCGGCGGCATATAGGCGGGCGTTCTCTAAAGCGATGGATACCTGGTCCGCCAGCGCCTGCAACACGAAGAGGTCATCGCTATCAAAGGCATTGACCTGATCCGATTGCACGTCCAGCACGCCGACCACCCTGCCGGACAGGCGCATAGGCACCGCCAACTCCGCCCGGGTGTCCGCCAGAGGCTGGAAGAAATAGTAGCGTGGCTCCTGAGACACATCGTTGGCGAGCAATGGCTTCCCGGTGGAGGCTACCCAGCTCACGATGCTCTGTTTGGTCAACGGGAGGCGGAGGACGGGCTCGGTCACCTCGTAAACGCCCGCCCCGGCCTGCAACACGACGTATTGCCCCGTATCATCCAGCGTCCACAAGCTGACCTGGGAGTAGCGGAAGCGCGCCTGAAGCAAGCGCGCCACCTCTATGAGGAGGGTCCGCAAATCGAGAATGGCCGTCACGCGCTCCGTGACCTCCCGAATCGCCTGCAACTGCACCGCGCGTCGGTGCTCCCCCTCGAAGAGGCGCGCCTTCTCAATGGCGGTCGCCGCCAGGTCCGCCATGGCGTGCAGCAGCCTCTGGGTAGCCTCGTCCGGTATGGTGTCGAGGGAGATGATGCCGATCGCCCCCGCATCGGTGATGAGGGGGACCTGGATCACCTGAGGCGTGATCGGCCACCCGAAGTCCACCACCCGGGGATCTCGGCTGGTGTCCTCCGAGATGATGATCTTGCCCGTACGTATGGCCTCCCCGACCAGGCCGACCTCAGGCGGGATGTTCCGAGCGTTGAACGAGGCCACGAAGTCATCCGGCAACCCCCGCCAGGCCACCACGCGTAGCGCGTTCGTGCGCCGATCGACCAGAATGATGGCGGCCTCCTGACGGCCAGCCAGCTCAAAGGCGCTATCCAGCACGATCTCCAGGACCTGCTTGAGCTCGATGGCCTCGTTGAGCGCCTCGCTGATGCGCATCAGGGCGGAGAGCTCGCGGACACGCTGCGCCGTCTCGGCATGCAGCCGGGCGCGCTCGATCGCCACGGCGGCTTGGTTGGCGAACGCCTGCACCACCTCCGCATCCCTCTGCGAGAAGGCGTGCGGCTGTTCGCTGTCCACCGCCAGGATGCCGATTAACTTTGGCGCCTCCCGCCCCCCCACCAGCAGAGGAGCCCCCATCCAGGACCGCACATGCTCCGTGCCGGGGAGCTTTACCCACATGGGCTCGTCTCGCGTATCCGAGATCACGTGTGGAAGCGGAGAGGTGGGATCGAAACGCGTCAGATAATCCCCTGCCTCGATGCGGAACCCGAGCACGTTCGTCTCCTCGGGGAACCCGTGCGCCGCCCTGACCTTCAACACCTCGTGACCCGCGGGGCCTCGCTCCTGTAGCATCACACAGGCCGAGTCATAGGCCACCACCCGCTGCAGATGGGTCAGGACGAGCGCGAGCACGGTGTCCAGGTCCTGCACCGCGTTCAGCGCGCCGGCCATATCGCGCAGCGCCTCCGCCAGCTCCCGAGCTCGCCGCTCGGCCTCCAGCCGCTGCGCCTTCTCCAGGGCGACGGCGATCTGGTTCGCGAATAGAGTGATCGCCGGCATGTCAGAGGGTTGCAACTCCCCAAAGACGATCAGACTCCCTTCCGTTCGATTCTCGATCCTGAGCGGCACCAGGATCATGCGCCAGGAAGCGAAATCGCTGGGAAGATGCGCCCGCAGCGTCGCCGGATCCAGCTCCAGAACCCGCCAGAGAAAGTCCACCAGGTCGTCTATAAAGAGAGGGGTCTCCCCATCCAAATGCACGGGATATTTCTCGTCCCGCTTCGGCACGAAGGAGAACTTCAGGAAGGGTTGCCCCAACACCCGATCCAGGGCCTGTATGACGTACTCCGGCAGGGAGGTGTGGCGAACCTGCCAAGACGACCGGTCAGGGGTCACGGTGCCGATGAGGGCGTAGAAGCCCAACCTCTTCATCTCCCGGGCGACGGTCTCAAAGATCTCCTCCAGCGTCAGAGCGGCCTGCACCGCCACAGCCGCGCTGCTGAGCGTGTGCAACAAATCTTCCGATCGCTTCCGCTGGCTGATGTCCGTGAACGCCGTCAGGAACCCCTGTAACTGGTCCTCCTCCAGAAGGGGCGTCGTGCTGGCCAGCACGGGCAGTTGGGTGCCATCGGCCCGGAGCAGCGAGATCTCATACTGCTGCGTCTCGTGAGGGCAGTTCTCGTCCAATTGCGGGTTTTGATCCCGCCAGTCCGGTGGCAACAGCTTTTCATACGACCATCCGACGAAGCTGCCGGGGGCGTACCCCAGCATCTCCTCCAGTCTCCGGTTCGCGAAGACGATACGCCCATCAGGAGAGGTGAGCAGGAGCCCCTCGGCCATCGTCTGAATGATGTTCTCGTTGAAATCCCGTAGCTCTTCCACCTCCGCGATATGCTGCAACGTCGCCTGGAAGAGTCGGGCATTCTGGATCGCGATGGCCGCCTGGCGTCCCACGCTGGAGAGGATGGCGATGTCCTCCTCGCTGTAGGTGCGATTTTTCTCCAGGTCGACGACGGACAGGGCCCCCATGACGCGGTCGCCCACCATCAGCGGCACCGCCAGCACGGCTTTGATGCCGGCGGCGACGAACTCGGGCACGGAGCGAGGGTAGGCCGCGTAATCGGGGATAGCGAGGGGTTTCCGGGTTTGAATGACCTCGCCTATGAGACCCTCGTGGATCGGAATGGTGATCTGGGATAGCTCCTCCGGCAGGTTGTGCAGATACGGATACGTGATCATCTGCCGCGCCTCGTCCAGGAGGGCGATCCCTCCCGCCTGGCCGCCCACCAGCTCCTCAGCGATCTCGATGGCCAGACGCAGAACCCGGGGCAGATCCAGCTCGGCCACCAGGCTCTCGCTGAGCTCGCTCAGACGCTGCTCCCGCCGCAGCCGGCGGGCCACATCCTCGTACAACCGGGCGTTATCCACAGCCACGGCGGCCTGGTCCGCCAGCATCGCCAGCAGCGTCAGCTCCTCCTCGCTGAACGTGTGAGGGTGAAGATAGGCCAGGGTCAACGCCCCGATGGGCTCCCCGGCGCGCAACAGGGGAAAGGCCGCGATCGCCTGTATCCCCCACCGCTTGGCTTCCGGCGTGTTGAACAGGGGATGGGAAGGGGCGTCACTGATGACGATGGGGCGACGTTGTCGTATGGCGCGTGCGGTGATGCCATCCTTTCGCGGCTTGTATGTAACCGGCCGGGGGATGCCATCCGCCCAGCTCGCGGTGCCGAAGAAGAACTGATCGGAGGCCGCGTCGTAAAGATACAGGTGGGAATCGGTCGCATCGGTGAGCATCAGCACGCTATCCACGATGCGCTGCAACACGGCCTTCAGATCCAAGGAAGCGGCCACATGCATGCCCAGCTCGCGGAGGGTCTCCATCTGAGTCGCCCACCGCCGGGTCTGATCGTACAGCCGGGCGTTTTCCAGCGCGAGGGAGATCTGCTGGGCGAAGGCCAGAGCGACCTTTTCGTCCTCCTCCGTGTAGAACGCCCGCTTCGCGCTGTCCAGCGTGAGGACGCCCAGGACGCGATCCTCCACCATCAACGGCACGCCCATCCAGCTTCGGATGTACTCGAAGCCGACGTCAGGAGCCCACAACTCGCTCGTCCTCACGTCCGCGATGCGCAAGGGGCGCTTGGCTTGCGTGACATGGTAGCCCGCGCGCCGCTTATCGAAGGGGGACCAGATCTCTTTCAGAGCCTGGGTCGTCACGCGGCCGGTGGCGAACAGGATGCGGAACCCATCCCTCTCAATCAACGAGATGGCCGCGCTGTCATAGGGGACCGTCTCCTTCAACCCCAGAAGGGCCTTCCGAGCGACCTCGCGCAGGTCCAGCGAACTGGTGATCGCGGTGCTCAGCTCCCGTAGAGCCTCCGCCTGGCGCCGGCGCTTCTGCTCGGCCTCGAACAGCCGGGCGTTCTCGATGGCCACGGCGACCTGCGCCGCCAACGTGCCGAGCAGTTCCAGATCGCTCCGGGTAAGCGAGCCCACGCCGAAGTTCTCCACATCCAGCACACCCAGGATCCGATCCCCCAGACGTATCGGGACACAGAGCTCGGCGTCAGTGGGCAGAGAGGTGGGGACATACTCCGGGGCCTGGTGGACGTTCGGCAACAGGATGGGCTTTCCGGTGCGGGCTACCGTTCCCACGATCCCCTGCCCCAGGGGCACCCTCACGAGCGTCTTCAGGTCCTCCTCGCTATGCCCATACTGCGCCTGCAGATGCAGGGTCTCTCCCTCCAACGTATACAAGGCCACCAGGGGATAACGGAACTCGCCGGCAAGCTCCGAGACGACCAGATCGTAGAGCTCCGGCAACGAGAGGGAGGAGCGGATCGCCGTCCCCAGGCGGTGCAACGTGGAGAGGCGGCTGGCGCGACGGTGGGCGCGTTCCGCCTCTCGAGCGCGTCCGATGATGAGGCCGACCTGACGCGCCAGCGTCTGGCAGACCCGGACTTTCTCCTCCGACAGCGCGGAGCGGTCCCAGGAACGCCCCTCGCCCAGGGCGATGATCCCGACGACGCGATCCTCCACGATCAGCGGAACCAGGGCACCGGATTGGGCGTCGGGGAAGAAGGTGATCGACATCTCAGGTTCCGATGCATGAGTGATCGGGAACTCCCCTTCCGCCTTGGGCAGCCGAGATGCCCGCACCACGATGATGGGATGCGCCTCCTGGATCACAGACCGGCAGATCGGGGCATCGTCCAGAGCGATCGGCTGCCACAGCCCTGGCTTCCACGCGACGGCACGCAGCGTATAGGAGGCCCGGGTAACCAGGGTTTTTCCGTGGGTGTCCAGCAGGAGCACGCGACAGGCGGTCACGGGAAGCCGTTCGGTCAGCTCCCTGGCCAGGCTCGCCAGCGCCTCCTCCACGGTGGCGGAGGCCATCAGCGCCTGGCTGGCCTGCAGGACGAGATCCAACTCCTGGTTGCGCTGATGGATCCACTGTAGGAGACGCTGATGGTTCAGGGCGATCGCCGCCTGTCCGCGTATGGCCGCCAGCACGTCCTGAACCACGTCCGAGGTAAGCTCCCCCGGCTCACGGCTGGCGATCAGCAAAGCCCCCACCAGCTCCTGATTCACCGCCAATGGGCAGACCAGGATCACCTGATCTTGATCCATTGTGGGGGAGAAAGCGACCTCCTTCAAGCCGTCCGGCCCCGCCACGACACATCCTATCCGGCCCTGGGATACGATCCCTCCCAACACCGAGCGATTGAGAGGGATGGTCGCGTGGCAGCGCGTGAAACGATCCGGCATATTGCGCTGAGCGATCAGCCGGAGCAGGTCATGGCGCTCCTCCAATGTGTAGACCGCGCCCGATGAGGCGTTCAAGGCCTCCAGGACCCGCTCCAGGATCGCCATGCCCACGTCCTCCCACGGGGGCGGAGGAGGCAAACCAACCGACGAGAGCGCGGATGGGGACTTGGAATCGCTTTCCCGGGGGAGATAATGAGTCGAGGCCGCTGTCACAGCGCATTACCTCCTAGCATAGATCTCCATGATCTCCGCGACCGGGCCACAGTACGCACCACCCTGTGCGCTGGGGCAGATGACGCATGCCATATCCGGATCGGATCTCCTATCCAATCTCATCCCCAGGGCCCGGATTTGATGTATCCATAGATGCACAGCCCGCCTTAACAGATCGCGAAGCCACTCCCTGAAATCGTTCACACACACTCTCACCACAGCGTCACGTCCACCGACCGGACGGGAATAGTAGATGAGCGGACACCCTGCCTGTCCGCCCATCTCGTCTTGACTTCCCCGGCCGTCTCCCCCCGCGTCTCGATGTTGGTGTGATCAGGAGGTATTCCCATTCAGCGCCTGCGCTTACGTTTACGTGATCCGCGCGACTTGCGCCCTGAGGCGGCCTTCTGTACCCTCTTCGGCTCCCCTTGGGAGGGAGGCCTGCCATCCCCGCTGGCTTGGTCCTGCCGCATATGACAATGCTTGTATTTCTTCCCGCTACCGCACCAGCAGGGATCATTTCGGCCCAGGGTGTGCGTGCGTCGTATGGGCTGGGGAGCCGACGCGGCTCCGTTCCCCCGATGCGCCACCATGCGACCCCGGAAGACGGGGGCAGGAGCCATCTCCCGCACCGGCTCCACGTGAAAGATCTGATGGACGATGTCCTCCTGGATCGCCGCCAGGAGGCCCTGGTACATCTCATGTGCCTCTTTCTTAAATGCCACCAAAGGGTCGACTTGTCCATAGGCTCGTAGGCCGATACCCTCCCGGAGCGTGTCCAGATCAGTCAGATGCCGGACCCACCGGTTATCGACGGCCCGTAACATCACCAGGCGCTCGATCTGGCGCATGGTCTCCGGGCCCAGGGAGCGCTCCTTCTCCTCATAACGCTCCCTCGCCAGCTCGAGCAGCCGCTCCTCGAGCTGCTGTGGCGTCAGCTCCCGCCATCGCGCGGCCGTCTCCGTCGCGGGCAGGGGGAAGATGCGGTTCACGGCCCTGTGCAGCCCGTTCAAATCCCACTCCTCCGGCAGAACCTGATCGGAGGTATACGTGCTGACCAGGGCCCGGATCTCGTCCTCGATCATGCCCATGATGGTGGGCTTCATCGTCGGCTCGGAGAGGATGCGCCGCCGCTGCGCGTAGATGATCTCACGCTGCGTATTGACGACGTCGTCATACTCCAGCACGTGCTTACGCAGGTCGAAGTTGTACCCCTCGACCTTGATCTGGGCGTTCTCGATGGCCTTGGAGATCATGTTGTGCTCGATGGGCACATCGTCCTCGACGCCCAGACGCTCCATGAGGCCGGCGATGCTCTGCCCGCCGAACCGACGCATCAGGTCGTCTTCCAGGGACACGTAGAAGCGAGACGAGCCGGGATCGCCCTGTCGGCCGGAACGCCCACGCAGCTGGTTGTCGATCCGGCGCGCCTCGTGGCGCTCCGTGCCGATCACGTGCAGCCCGCCCAGGGCGACCACCTTCTCCCGGTCGGCGGCGCACTCGCGCGTCGCCTCGGCCAACACCTCGGCCCAACGCTCGGGGAAGACCTTCGTGGGATCCTCCCCGCGACGAAGCATCTCCACGGCCTCATTCCATTGCGCCTGCGGGATGGTGGTCAGGTCCACACCCTCACGGCGGAGCCGCTCCCGGGCCAGATTCTCCGGGTTGCCGCCCAGCAGGATATCCACACCACGGCCGGCCATGTTGGTCGCGATGGTCACCGCCCCGGAGCGACCGGCCTGGGCGATGATGGCCGCCTCACGCTCGTGATGCTTGGCGTTGAGGACCTCGTGGGGGATCCCTCGCCGCTTCAGCATCCTGGACAGCATCTCCGAGGTCTCGATGGCCACCGTGCCCACCAGGACGGGCTGCCCCCGCTTGTAGCACTCCTCGATCTCCTGGATCACGGCCTTGTACTTGGCCTCCTGGGTCTTGTAGACCACATCCGGGTGATCGATGCGGATCATGGGCCTGTGGGTCGGGATCACCACCACGTCGAGATCGTAGATCTTGGCGAACTCCTCCGCCTCCGTGGCCGCCGTACCGGTCATACCCGCCAGTTTGTTGTACATGCGGAAGAAGTTCTGGAACGTGATGGTGGCCAGGGTGAGGGACTCCTGCCGCACCCGCACGCCCTCCTTGGCCTCGATGGCCTGATGCAGCCCCTCCGAATACCGCCGGCCGTGCATCAGCCGGCCGGTGAACTCGTCCACGATGATGACTTCACCATCGCGGACGATGTAATCCCGGTCCCGCTTGTACAGCACATGGGCCCGGAGCGCGTTATCCAGGTAGGGCGTCAGCTCCAGATGCTCCGGGGCGTAGAGATTGTCGATGCCCAGCCACTGCTCGATCTTGGAGATGCCGGACTCCGTCAGGGTGACTACCCGCAATTTCTCGTCGACGGTGTAGTCCTCCTCCGGGCGTAGTCGTCGCACCAATTCGGCGAACTTCCGATAGTAGTCGGAGGACTCCTGAGCCGTGCCGGAGATGATCAGAGGCGTGCGAGCCTCGTCGATGAGGATGTTGTCCACCTCGTCCACGATGGCGTAGTGGAGCTCGCGCTGGACGCACTGGCTCAGGTCGATGACCATGTTGTCGCGCAGGTAGTCAAAGCCGAACTCGTTGTTGGTGCCGTACGTGATGTCCGCCTCGTAGGCCTCCCGCCGACTGCACGGGCGCAGGAACTGATAGCGATCATCCTGGGCCGGATACGCGGGATCGAACAGGAAGGATCCCTTTTCCGGATCGGCGGCGGCGGACTGGATCACGCCCACGCTCAGGCCAAGCAAGTGGTAGATCGGCCCCATCCACTGCACGCCGACCTTGGACAGATAGTCGTTCGGCGTGACCAGATGGGCCCCGCGCCCCACCAGGGCGTTGAGGTACAGAGGGAGCGTCGCCACCAGGGTCTTGCCCTCGCCGGTCTTCATCTCGGCGATCTTGCCCTGGTGGAGGACGATACCGCCCAGCAACTGGACGTCAAAGTGGCGCAGGCCGATGGTGCGACGGCTCGCCTCGCGCACCGCTGCGAAGGCGCGAGGCAGGATCTCGTTCAGCACCTTCTCCTCGGCCTCCCGCAGCCTGGCATCCTCCCTCTTAAAATCCTCCCGAGCGCGCTGCCAGGCCTCACCACCGCGCGCGGTCTCCATCGCCAGCCGCGCCTCGTCCACCCGGGCGCGCAACTCGGCCGTCCGCTCGCGGATCTGCGCCCGGAATTGCTCCGTCAATTCGGGGAACGCCTCGTCCGGCAGGCGCTCCATCTCCGATTCCAGAGCATTGATCTGCTCTACGATCGGCTGATATTTCTTCAGTTCGCGTTCGTTTGGGTCTCCAACGACCTTACGCAGCAAAGTGCGAAACATGTTCTTCTTCCTCGCATTGTGCAAATGCACGACAAGATCAGGGATCGTGAGGTCCAGGACGGAGACACCGCACCCATAAGATCACGGCTCGGCTCGTAAGGAAGGCCGAGCCCAGGGTGCGGTGCTTGCCTCTTGGCGTCACTATAGGTTTCAAGTTCGGATCGGCTGAGAAAGCGGCAAGTGCGAATCGCACCGCTCCTGGCCCGCTGTACGTCCAGCCGGCCTTGTTCGCTTGACGCGAGATTTCCCCACTACCCCAAACACTCGAATTGGAACGGACGGTTATGTCCCCTCCAAAACTTTATCGCTTGCCATTATACCACATCTGATACCGCTGGCGAAACTCGACGTAAGATGCAGGTACTGCGCCCCTCAAAGCTCCCCGCCGCGCTCCTCCCGAAAAAGCCCCACGGCTTGGACACATGCTCTGCGCCTGCGTTTGCTTTCCCGCCGACCCGGTGCTAGAATGTCCACATCGCAATGTAAGGCAAATCACCATATTCGCTTGCAGAAGGCCCTTCCTCTCCAAGGGCCTTCCTGCTGGTTGGCGTCAGACGCTCCGCCCTCTGGCGCCTACGCCTTCTTGCATCCGCAAAGATGCGCGGGATGAACCACAAAAGCGAGCGCAAGTCTGGAAGATCTCGCCGCGGCGGATCCCGCTCGTCACTTGCGCTTCTTCTGTAGAGCAGGCCGAAATCAAATCTCGTGTTCGCAGGAGAGCAAGATGTCTCAGACAAGCGAACTTCAGGCCTCAAAGGTCGCATCACCCTCCCTGGCCGGGCGCCTGGCCCGCCTGGCCCAGTTCGCCTCCTCCTGGCTGGATCGGCACCAACCGCCGGAGGATCTGGTGCTGATCACGACGGCCATGCTGGTGGGGCTGGGGACGGCCATGGGCGCGGTGATCTTCATTCGCATGATCGCTTTCTTCCAGAGCCTCTTCTTCGAGAGCCTCCCCCATGCGATCTCCGCATTGGGGCCCTACTGGCTGATCTTAATCCCGATGATCGGCGGGCTCCTGGCCGGCCCCATCATCGCCTTCTTCGCCCCCGAGGCCAAAGGACACGGGGTGCCGGAGGTCATGATGGCCATCGCCCTCTACGGGGGGCGCATTCGCCCTCGCGTGGTGGCGGCCAAGGCGCTGGCCTCCTCCGTATGTATCGGCTCCGGCGGCTCGGCCGGGCGTGAGGGGCCCATCGTTCAGATCGGGGCCGCGCTGGGATCTACGCTGGGCCAGCTCTTCCGCCTGTCGGACGAGCGCATCCGCAACCTGGTGGCTTGCGGCGCGGCCGCCGGGATCGCCGCCACCTTCAACGCCCCCATCGCCGGCGTGCTCTTCTCCGTGGAGGTCATCCTGGGCGAGGTGAGCCTGGGGCCCTTCGCCAACGTCGTGGTCTCCGCCGTCGCCGCCAGCGTGCTGAGCCGGGCCTTCCTGGGCGAGGTCGCCGCGTTCCAGGTGCCCCGATACGGACTGAACTCCCCCTGGGAGCTGATCCTCTACACCCTTCTGGGCATCCTGGCGGCGGCGATCGGGATCCTGTTCATCAAGATGCTGTACGGGTTCGAGGAGGCGTTCGATGAATGGCGCTTCCCCGAATGGGCGAAGCCGGCCGTGGGCGGGCTTTTGCTCGGCATCCTGGGATTCATCTATCCCCGGCTGCTGGCGTTGGGGCTGGTGCCGCGGCAAGAGGCCTTCGTCGGGCTCGAGAACATCCCCTTCTTCCCGCACGTCTTCGGCGCCGGATTCCCGATCATCGAGGGAGCGCTAGACGGCAGGTGGTCCCTCACCCTGCTGATCGTGCTGATCTTCCTGAAGGTGCTGGCCACCTCGCTCACCCTGGGATCGGGGAACTCGGGCGGCGTCTTCGCGCCAGCCCTCTTCATGGGCGCGATGCTGGGAGGCGGTTTCGGGCTCGTCGCCGAGCAACTGGTGCCCCAATGGGTGGCGGGAAGCGGAGCCTACGCGGTCGTGGGCATGGCCGCCGTCTTCGCCGGGGCGGCCCGGGCACCCCTGACGGCGATCCTGATCGTCTTCGAGATGACCAATGACTACCGGCTGATCCTGCCGCTCATGTTCAGCACCGGGATCTCCACCCTGCTGGCGGAGCACTGGCATCGGGAGTCCATCTACACGCTGAAGCTGGTGCGGCGCGGCATCCACTGGGTGCGCGGCCGGGATATCGACATCATGCAGGGGATCACCGTCGCCGAGGTCATGACCACCAATCCGGACACGGTCTCGGCGGATATGACCATCAGCGAGCTGGCCGAGGCCTTCGCCCGCACCCACCATCACGGCTTCCCGGTGTTGGACGAGGAGGGGAAGCTGTACGGCGTGGTCACGTTACAGGATCTGGAACGCGCCACCGCGCGCGCGGTGCAGGACGACCTGCGGGTTCGGGACATCTGCACGACGGACGTGGTGGTCGCCTACCCGGACGAGCCGGTATGGGTCGTCCTGAAGCGGATGGGGGTGCGAGACATCGGGCGGCTTCCCGTGGTGGATCGGGACGACCCGCGGCGCCTGCTCGGCATGGTCCGGCGCAGCGACATCGTGCGAGCGTATAACATCGCCATCACCCGCCGGCTGGAACTGCAACACCGCATGGATCGCCTGCGCCTGGGGAAGGTCACGGGGACGGAATTCGTGGAGGCCGAGGTGACGCCCGAGAGCCTGGCGGCCGGCCGGCAGATCCGAGAGCTCCCGTTGCCCCACGATTGCGTGATCGTCAGTGTGCGTCGCGGCCGCGGGCTGATCATACCGCACGGGGATACGGTCCTCCAGCCAGGTGACCAGGTGACGGCATTGGTGGATCTGAAGTGCATCGACGAGTTTAAATCCGTGATCTCCAGCGACGGCACGGGCCACAAGCCATGTGAAGACCACTGAGCATCCGGCTTCGCCACGCGAACGGGGCCATACGCACGCCTGGCAGGCACGCGTATGGCCCCGTCTTCGCGCTCTCGGATCGCCAATCGCTCCGATATCACCCCGTGGCCAGCTCCGCGCGCGTGCGCAGGAAGGAGATCACGCTATCGCGAGCCACCAGGCCGATCAGATGTCCCTCCTCGTCGATGACCGGCAGCTGGTTCACGCCATCGCTGGTCATGCGCTCAAAGAGCGCGCCCAAGGGCTCGTCCGGGCGGGCCGCGAGCATCTCATCCCGCGGGATCATCACGTCACGCACATGGGTCTCCTCCCACTTTCCCCGCCCGACCTCCTTGATGCGATGCAGGGTGACCAACCCAACCAGGTTATCCCCCTCGACGACGGGGAAACAGCGTCGCCCCGTCGGCATCATGAGCTGATCCACCAGCACATCCAGGGTGAGCTGCGGAGGGACCGTCTGGCAATCCGTCGTCATGACGTCTCGCGCGGTGAACCCCTCCAATAGCTCTCGCAGCGCCACCTGCTGGACGCTTTGGGTCGCCGCGCTCATCAGGAACCAGCCGATGAAGGCGATCCACAAACCGCCCATCCAGTTGCCGCGGAAGACCCACAGAACGCCCAGGAAGATGAAGATGTAGGCGATGCCCTGGCCCAGCCGGGCGGTGATGCGGGTGGCCCGGTCCAGGCTGCCGGTGGCCCCCCAGAGCACCGCGCGCAGCATACGCCCGCCATCCAAGGGGAATCCGGGGATGATGTTGAACAGCGCCAGGGAGAGGTTGATGCCGCCCAGCCACCCGCCCAGCACCGTGAGCGAGCGTATGTCCAGCAGCAGCCCGAAGAGCCAGATCATGCCGAAGCCCATGGCCAGGATCAGGGAGACCAGAGGGCCCGCGGCGGCGATCAGGAACTCGTCAAGAGCCCGCCGGGGCTCCCGAGCGATCTGGGCCAGCCCTCCGAAGATGAAGAGCGTGATACGCCGCACCGGCACGCCGGTCAGCAGGGCCACGACGCTGTGGCCGAACTCGTGGGCCAGGACCGAGGCGAAAAAGAGCAGGCTGGTCAGGACGGCCAGCATCCACACGAAGACGGAGGGCCAGTTCGTCTTCGGAAACACCTCAGAGGCCAGGGTCCATGTGAGCAAGGCGAAGATCAGGAACCAGGAATAGTCCAGGCCGACCTCGATGCCGAACACCCGAAACAACTTGATCGAATTTCGCATTTCCTCCCTCAATAACGGACACGACAGCTCAGACCTCAACCGTGGTCATCAGGGGGAGGTCTTCGCCCCGGTTCCCAGGGCGATGCGGAGGGAGGGCCCTCCGCTCAAGATTCTCTTCCCGCTTTCGGTCTGCCATTCCCGACTTCGGCGGGGAATCAGGCCGAAGTGCCCTTTCCCACATCCCACGTTTCCGCGCCGAATCGACTCGCCACCCCATCTTCGCGAAGGCACGAGGGGATGTCAAGTACCCTGGCTCTCCAAACGGGGCTTTTCAAAAATCTGACGGAGACTCTCCCCGGGCACCTCAAACCAGCCTCGCTTCACCTGGGAAAGGGCGTTGTAGGAGCGCAACGGCGTTGCGCTCCTACCCAATACGCCTCTAAGGCGATGGGAACCACTAAGGCACTAAGACCCCAAGATAGAGAAAGCGGAAGTGCACTATGGGGAGCTTACCAGCGTAAGAAGCAGCCTCGATATCCTTCTTTTCATATCCTTCTTGGTGTCTTCGTGGCTTCGTGGTGTGTTTTTCAGACACACTCCAAAGGCTCGGGCGCTACTTTAGATCTTGTAGAGGCAGCCCTTGTGGCTGCCTCAGGCGCCCACAAGGGGCGCCCCTACGGTAGGATTTCAGGGGCAGGTGTTCGAGCTTTGAAAAGCTCTGGCCCTCCAAACCGGAGCATCCGCCAAGCTCACCGGTCGGCAAACCCAGATGAGAAAGCAAGAGGGCGACCTGTCGGTCGCCCCCAGAACATCGCGATGGAGCATGCAAGCGTTACGGTGCCCGCCCGGGGCAACCAGAGCCCCCTCGCCCCCGAGCAACCTCCAATCAGGCCAGCAGGAGATGCGGGCGCTCGATCAGGCGCTTGACATGTTGCAGGAATCGGGCAGCCGGCGCGCCATCCACGATCCGATGATCGAACGACAGGCTCAGGATCATCATCTTTCGCACGACGATCTGGCCCTCCCGCACCACCGGCTTCTCAACGATCCGGCCGATGCCGAGAACGGCACATTGAGGCGGATTGATGATGGGGGTGAACCCATCGATCTCGAACATCCCCAAATTGGTGATGGTGAACGTGCCCCCGGTCAGGTCCTCGGGCGAGCTCCGCCCCTCCTGGGCCGCCTTGATCTTCTCGGCGGACTCCTGAGCGATCTGAGACAGGCTCTTCTTGTCGACATCCCGGATCACCGGCACCAGCAGCCCGTTCTCCGTATCGACGGCCACCGCGATGTGGATGGGCTCCAAGTAGTGGATCTCATCGCCGACCAGGGTGGCGTTGAGAGCGGGATGCTCGCGCAACGCCCGGGCGACGATGTACATCATCAGATCGTTGTAGGAGACCGGGATGCCGTCCTCCTTCAATCGGGTCCGTATCTCCACAAATTCCGTCGCGTCCACCTCCGTGAACTCGGTGACGTGGACGGCCGTCTGATAGGATTGCTGCATGCGTTCGGCGATGCGAGCGCGAATGCCACGCAAGGGCACCACCTGACGCACCTCTTCTGGCGTGACGGCCGCGGGCGCCGCGGGAGCCGGGGCCGCCGCTGCGGCCTCCCGAGCGGCACGCTCCACATCCTCCCGGGTGATCCGCCCGCCCGGCCCCGTGCCGGTGACCCGGCTGAGATCCACCCCCAGATCGGC